>JBPCOG010000054.1:0-2084 GCA_051000455.1 Lapillicoccus sp.
GAGTAGTCGTCGCCGCGACGCAGCCGCAGCGTGACCTCGCCGGTGACTGCCGAGGCCACCCAGCGCTGCAGCGACTCCCGCAGCATCAGCGACTGCGGGTCGAGCCAGCGGCCCTCGTAGAGCAGCCTGCCGAGCCGGCGCCCCTCGGCGTGGTAGCTCGCGATGGTGTCCTCGTTGTGCACGGCGTTGAGCAGGCGCTCGTAGGCGACGAAGAGCAGCGCCATGCCGGGCGCCTCGTAGACCCCGCGGCTCTTCGCCTCGATGATGCGGTTCTCGATCTGGTCGGACATGCCGAGGCCGTGCCGGCCGCCGACGGTGTTGGCCTCGTGGACGAGGTCGACGGGGGAGGCGAACTCGCGTCCGTTGACCGCGACCGGCCGTCCCTGCCGGAACCGGAGCGTCACGTCCTCGGTCGCGATGTGGACCGACTCGTCCCAGAAGGGCACGCCCATGATCGGCTCGACGACGTCGATGGCCGTGTCGAGGTGCTCCAGGGTCTTGGCCTCGTGCGTGGCGCCCCAGATGTTGGCGTCGGTGGAGTAGGCCTTCTCGGCGCTGGAGCGGTAGGGCAGGTTCCGCGCGAGCAGCCACTGCGACATCCCGGTCCGGCCGCCGAGCTCGTTGACGAAGTCCGCGTCGAGCCAGGGCTTGTAGATCCGCAGGTGCGGGTTGGCGAGCAGGCCGTAGCGGTAGAAGCGCTCGATGTCGTTGCCCTTGAAGGTCGAGCCGTCCCCCCAGATCGAGACGCCGTCCTCCTGCATCGCCCGCACCAGCAGGGTGCCCGTGACCGCCCGGCCGAGGGGAGTCGTGTTGAAGTACGTCCGGCCGCCCGAGCGGATGTGGAACGCGCCGCAGCCGAGGGCGACTAGGCCCTCTTCGACGAGGGCGGCGCGGCAGTCGACCAGCCGCGCCAGCTCGGCGCCGTACTCACGGGCCCGGTCGGGGACCGAGGAGATGTCGCCCTCGTCGTACTGGCCGAGGTCTGCGGTGTACGCGCAGGGGATCGCCCCCTTGTCGCGCATCCAGGCGACAGCCACCGAGGTGTCGAGACCGCCGGAGAAGGCGATCCCGACACGCTCATGGGGTGGCAGCGACGTGAGCACCTTCGACACGGGGGCAAGCCTATGGCCGCCGCGGTATGCCGTTCCCCGCGGGCGCATCCCCGGGCGGGGACCTGCCTCTGGCCCAACCGCCGTCACCGCGGTGAGCACCGGGCCGCGACGGGGGACCGGGTGCCCACCCGGCCGCGACGATCGCGTCGAACTCGGCGCGCAGCAGCTCCTCGTCGGCGCACAGCAAGGCCAGGAGCTCGTCCTGGACGTGGGTCTGGGTCGTCCTCATCGCCGTACCCGGTGGCGTCAGGCGTTGACGGCCTGCTGGTCCTCGTCCTTGCTGGTGATCGCCACCTTGCGGGGCTTGGCCCGCTCGGCGACCGGGATGCGCAGGGTCAGCACTCCGGCGTCGTAGCTCGCGGCGACGTTGTCGGTGTCGAGGGTGTCACCGAGGATCAGCTGCCGGCTGAACACGCCACGGGGGCGCTCCGCGGCCACCATCTCCTGCTCGCCGCTGCGGGACGGGCGCTCGGCCTTGACGGTGAGCACGTTGCGCTCGACGTCGATGTCGACGGACTCCCGGTCAACACCGGGCAGGTCGAACTCGACGATGAACTCCTCGCCCTCGCGCCACGCGTCCATGGGCATGACCGCTGGCCGTGCCGTCGTGCCGAGCACCTGCTGGGCGAGCCGGTCCAGCTCACGGAAGGGGTCGCTACGCATCAGCATCGGTCTTCCACCTCCATCAGTCGGGATCTGATGCACCGCTACTGCTTGTCAGCGCCACCATTGGATCTCTGGTGGCTGATGTAGATTTCTTATAGCACCGGTAGGACACTGATGCAACCCCTGACCCGAGGAGGCCCCGCCGTGGACCTGCCGACCTCACCCGCCAAGCGGGGCGCCTATGCCATCTCCGTCGCCGCGGAGCTCGTCGGCATGGGCATCCAGACGCTGCGCCTCTACGAGCGCCGCGGCCTGCTCGACCCGGCCCGCACCGAGGGAGGCACCCGGCGCTACAGCGAGCACGAC
>JBPCOG010000313.1:0-4404 GCA_051000455.1 Lapillicoccus sp.
CGGCCGTCGGGACGCGGCACGTCGGCGCGCGGGCTGCCGGCGAGATCGGCGGCCAGACCCGGTTCGGAGAGCTCCTCGAGGGAGCGCCCCGCCGTCGACAGCCCGAAGACAAGCACCGCCACGACGCCGACGGCCAGCACCACGGTGGTCATCGTGAACACCCCCGCGAACCCGAGCGCCACGGCGAAGAACCCGATGACTGCCGGAGCGGTGATGCTGCCGACCCGGCCGAACGCGCTGGCGAGACCGGTACCCGTGGAACGTACCCACGTCGGGAAGACCTCCGGGGTGTAGGAGTACAGCCCGGCGTAGACGCCGACGAGGAAGAACGACAGGAACGCCCCGGCGACCGTGATCGTCAGCGGGGTGGTCATCTGGCTCAGGGCGTAGGCGCTGACGGCGGACCCCACGAGGTATGCCGCGATGGTGTTCTTGCGGTCGGCCCGCTCGTTGAGCCACGCGGCGGAGAAGTACCCCGGCACCTGGGCGAGGTAGATGATGATCGAGAACTCGAAGCTGCGCGTCACCGTGATGCCGCGGTCCACCAGCAGCGTCGGGATCCACGAGAAGAACCCGTAGTAGGAGAACGTGATGACGAACCACAGGGTCCACACGACGGCCGTGCGCCCGGCCATGTCACGACCCCACAGGAACCTCAGTGCCGTTCCCAGCCCGGGCTTGCGCTGCACCTCCAGGGGAGGACCGGCCGGCTGGCCCGTGGCCGCCGCCGGTGCGGACGCCTGAGGCACCGGGGGCAGCGCCCGGCCGGTGGCCAGCTCCGCCCGCCGCTCGAAGTCGGCCACGACCGCCTCGGCCTCGTCGCCGCGCCCGTTGAGCAGCAGCCAGCGGGGGGACTCCGACAGTGAACGTCGCCACCACAGGACCATCAGCACGGGGATGGCGGTGATGACCTGCGCCCAGCGCCAGCCTCCCTCGAAGGTCGGCACGACGAGCCGCCCGAGGACGGCCGCACCGACGAAGCCGAACGAGAAGAACCCCGCGAGCGCCCCGATGAACCACCCGCGGCGGGCCGCCGGCACGAACTCCGACAGGTACGGGGCGATGATCGCGCTCTCCGCCCCGGTGCCGAGACCGGCGAGGACCCGGGCCGCGAGGAAGATCTCGTAGCTGGGCGCGACCGCCGCGACGACGCTGAAGGCGGCGTAGAACAGCAGCGCGTAGATCATCACCTTCTTGCGCCCGATGCGGTCGCCCAGGACACCGGCGAGGACCGCGCCGAACAGGTACCCGAACGGGGTGGCCGACCCGATGATGCCCAGCTGGCCCGAGCTGAGGCCCCACTCGGCGCGGGCCGAGGGCAGGAGGAACGCGACGATGGCGGCGTCCATGCCGTCGAAGGTGTAGCCGAGGCCGCCCATCATCAGCAGGTGGTAGTGCGGCCGGCACAGCGGAAGACGATCCAGGCGGGTGAGGACGGTCACGGCAGCTCCCTCATTGCTGGCGGAGATGGCAAGGGTTCCACCGATCCGCGGCGGCGGCAACCACCGGGTATGCCGTGCGGTCAGCCCCTGCCTGCCACCATCGGTTCGCCCTGCCGGGGCGACGGGTCGCCGGCGTCCGGCTCACCGCCGGTCCGGTGCTCCTCCGTGGGGGTGAGCATGCGCTCGTCGAAGGGGTCGTGCCCGGCGAGGACCCGGTCCACCTGGGCGCGGTCGATCGTGTCCGTCCACGTCCCGATGAGCACCGCCGCGATTGCGTTGCCGGCGAAGTTGGTCAGGGCCCGGGCCTCGGACATGAAGCGGTCGATGCCGACGATGAAGCCGACGCCGCCGACGAGGTCCGGCCGGTACGACTGGAGGCCCCCGGCGAGGGTCGCCAGGCCTGCGCCGGTGACCCCCGCGGCGCCCTTGGACGCGATGATCATGAAGACGAGCAGGGAGATCTGCTCGCCGAGGCTGAACGGCTTGCGCAGGGCCTCGGCGATGAACAGGGACGCCATCGTCAGGTAGATCGCCGTCCCGTCGAGGTTGAAGGAGTACCCGGTGGGGACCGTGATCCCCACGGTGGACCGCTGGATACCGAGGTGCTCCATCTTCGCGATGAGCCGGGGCAGGGCCGACTCGGACGAGGACGTCGACGGGATGAGGAGGAACTCCCGCGCGAGGTACCGGAACAGGGCGAGGACGTTGACTCCCGTGACGACCTTCAGCAGGGTGCCGAGGACGCCGAAGACGAAGATCACGCAGGTGATGTAGAAGGCGACCATCAGCAGGCCCAGGCTCTTGAGTGAGGCGAGGCCGGTGTTGCCGACCACTCCGGCGATGGCCCCGAAGGCGCCGACCGGGGCGACCCACATGACCATCGACATGACCCGGAAGACGAGGCGCTCGAAGTGCGAGATGCCGTTGAGGATCGGCACGCCCTGCCGGCCCATGATCTGGATGGCGAACCCGACCAGCAGCGCGACGAGGAGCGCCTGCAGCACCGAGCCGTCGGTGAGGGCCGAGACCAGGGTCTTGGGGATGAGCCCGAGGATGAACTCGGTCGTCGTGCCGCTGCCCGACCCCGCCGCCTTCTGCCCGGCGGAGGTGACCTGGTCGCTCAGCACGAGGCTGTCACCCGGCTTGATGACGTTGCCGACCACCAGCCCGACGGCCAGCGCGATCGTCGACATCAGCAGGAAGTAGCCGATGGCCAGGCCCCCGATCCGTCCGACAGAGGCTGCCTTTCGCACCGAGCCGATGCCGAGGACGATCGTGCAGAAGATGATCGGCGCGATCATCATCTTGATGAGGTTGACGAACAGGGTGCCGAGCCACGCGAGGTTCTTGCCGACGTCGGGCCAGAGGGCGCCCACCGCTGCACCGAGCACCACGGCGACCAGCACCCCGATGTAGAGGAAGTGGCTGCGGTCCTTGCGCGCTGCGGGGCTGTCCGCGGCCGCCGGAGGGCGGTCTGCGGTGGAGGCGTCGTAGTTCGACACGTCGGGCTCCTTCGACGACGGGGTCACCGGCTCTGGACCTGACCTGACGACCCGGTGAGAGTGGCTGCTGGCGGGCGGTCAGCCCGTGCCGGTGGCGGGGTGACTCGTCGGCGACCCTACCGCCTCGAGGGCGGTTCCGAGCCGGAAGGTCGCCACCGTCTCGTGCCTGGGGCGCCGGCGCGGACCCTCCCCGAGGTGGGACGCGACGAGGTGGAACTCGTCGGCCGTCCAGCGCGGGCCGGAGTAGGTGTCGAGGACCCGCAGCCACCGGGTCGCCTCGACGGGCCGGTGCAGCCGAGCCAGCGTGAGGTGGGCCCGGAACGCCTTGCCGTCAACCTGGGCCCCGGCCCGGTTGGCCGCGCCCCGGACGTTGACGGCGAGCCGGTCCACGTCGCCGAGGTCCTCGGGTGTGCCCTTGAGGCCGAGCCACAGGACCTTGGCCCGGGCCGGGGTGGGGAAGGTCCCGGCGCCCGCGAGCGAGATCGTGGGCGCGTGGCGTCGCGCGGCTGCGGCGTGCAGCCGTTGGACGAGGTCGTCGACGGACCGCTCGGGGACGGCGGCCATGAACGCCAGCGTGATGTGCCACTGCTCCGGCGTGATCCAGGGCATCCCGGTCCGCGGCTCGAGGAACGCGGCCAGATCGTCGAGGACGCCCTCGGGAGGCACGACGGCGACGAACATCCGCTGCGACATGGGTCCCACCCTGTCACGCGAGGGATACGGCGGGAAACGGGTGGACGGCATACGGTAGGTGCATGTTCGTCGTAGAGCTGGCCTTTGACGGCAACCCGGCCCGGCTCGCGCTGCGCCCGGCGCACCGCGAGACCCTCAACGCCCTGCACGCCGCCGGGGAGGTGCTCGTCGCTGGTCCGCTCACCGACGGGTCGGGGGCCGTCGTCGTCCTCGACACGACGAGGGAGCGGGTGGACGAGATCCTTGCCGAGGACCCCTACTACGGGGCGGAAGGTGTGACGGTCTCCTCCATCCGGGAGATCACCTCGGTCCTCGAGGACCCGAGCGGCTAGGGCGAGGAGGAGCATCGTGGGATTCCCGGAGAACGTGCTCGCGCGTGGCGAGAAGGTCGTCAAGAACCTGCACCCGCACTGGCTGACCGTCTTCGGCGCCTCGCTCGTGGGGGTGCTGATCATCGCGGCCGCAGCGTTCGCGTCGTGGGCGACGCCGGACGACACGACGGGCAACCGGATCCAGTGGGCCAGTGTGGGTGTCGGCGCGCTGCTGTTCCTCGCCCTCGTCGTCGTGCCGTTCCTTCGCTGGCGCACCACGCACTACGTCATCACGACGCACCGCGTCATGGTGCGCCGCGGCATCCTCAGCAAGGAGGGCAAGGACATCACGCTGTCGAAGATCACCGACGTGAGCTTCCGGCAGTCCTTCCTCGACCGGCTCATCCGCGCCGGCACCCTCAACATCGAGTCCGCCGGCGACAGCGCGGACGAGCT
>JBPCOG010000058.1:0-14144 GCA_051000455.1 Lapillicoccus sp.
GGTGACCGCTCCGGCGACCGGTGGCGGGCTGCCCGTGCGAGAAGGAGCGACATGCCGACGCCGCTGAGGCTGCACCCGGACCGTGCGCTCCCCGCGGAACCCGCCACCCGGGCAGTGGCGCGGGCCATCTACCAGCAGACCCGTCTCCTGCCCCTCGTCTGCATGCACGGCCACGTCGAGGCGCAGGTCCTCGCCGACAACGCCGCCTTCACGGACCCGGCGCGCCTGCTCATCACCCCTGACCACTACGTCACCCGAATGCTCGCGTCGCAGGGGATCGCCCCCGAGCGACTCGGCGTCCCCCGACTCGACCACGGGCCGGTGGAGACGGACCCCCGGACGATCTGGCGGCTGTTCTGCGAGCACTGGCACCTGTTCCGCGGCACGCCCTCCCGGTACTGGCTGGAGCATGAGCTCGTCGACCTGTTCGGCGTGGACGTCCACCCGTCCGCCGACACGGCGGACGGCATCTTCGACGTGGTCGACGCGCGCCTGCGCGAGCCCGCCTTCCACCCCCAGCAGCTGCTCGACCGGTTCCGGATCGAGCTCATCTCCACCACCGACCCGGCCACCTCCGACCTCGCGCAGCACGAGCGCCTGCGGCAGCAGGGACTTGGCCGCCGGGTGCTGCCGACCTTCCGGCCCGACGCGGTCGTCAACCTCGACGAGCCCGCCTGGCAGCAGGACGTCAAGACGCTCGGCACCGTCGCGCACACCGACACCTCGCACTACCAGGGCTTCCTCGACGCGCTGCGCCAGCGCCGGCTGGCCTTCCTCGAGGCAGGAGGTCTGGCAACCGACCACGGTCACCTCACCGCGGACACGACGCCGCTGCCCGACGCTGTCGCGGCCGACCTCTACCACCGGGCGCTCGGCGGCGACGTGGACCCCCCAGCGGCGCGTGCGTTCGCCGGGCACATGCTCCACGTCATGGCCGGGATGTCCCGGGACGACGGGCTCGTGATGCAGCTGCACCCGGGGGTCCTGCGCAACCACCATACGGACACCGCGCGCACCTTCGGCGCCGACACCGGCTACGACATCCCGGTGGGCGCCGAGTACACCCGGGCGCTGCGCCCGCTGCTGGACTCCTACGGCAGCGACCCCGGTTTCCGCCTCATCCTCTTCACCGTCGACGAGAGCACCTTCAGCCGGGAGCTGGCGCCCCTCGCCGGCGCCTACCCGTCGGTCCGGCTCGGGGCCCCGTGGTGGTTCCTCGACAGCCCCGACGGGATGCGCCGCTTCCGTGAGCTGGTGACCGAGACGGCCGGCTTCTACAACACGTCCGGTTTCGTGGACGACACCCGGGCCTTCGCCTCCATCCCCGCGCGCCACGACCTGTCCCGCCGGATCGACGCCGGTTACCTCGCGCGGCTGGTCACCGAGCATCGGTTGGGCGAGGCGGAGGCGGTCGAGACCGCGGTGGACCTGGCCTACACCCTGCCGAGGCTCGCCTACCAGGCGCGGCCGAGCAGCCGCTGATGACGGGAGTGCTGACCCCCGGCCACCGGGTCCGCCTGCCCGTCGAGGTCGTCATCCCCCTGCGGTGGCATGCCGGGCGCCGCTCGGGGGAGGCGGTCGAGGAGATGCGCCGCTACCTGCGCGGGCTCGCCGCGCTCGCGGACGTCACCGTCGTGGACGGCTCCGCGCCCCCGGAGCGCGAGGCGCACCAGAGCGCCTGGGGCCGCTGGGCGCGGATAGTCCCACCGGGCGCGCGGGAGGGGGCCAACGGCAAGGTCGTCGGCGCCCTGTCCGGCATCGACGCCGCGCGCCACGAGCTGGTCGTCCTCGCGGACGACGACGTCCGCTACGACGAGGCGAGCCTGCGCGCGGTGGTGGCTGCGCTCGGCACCAGCGACGTGGTGCGCCCGCAGAACGTCTTCACGCGCTGGCCCTGGCACGCGAGGTGGGACACCGCCCGGTCGCTGCTCGCCCGCTCCGTCGGCGCGGACTGGCCCGGCACCTTCGGCCTGCGCGCCAGTGCCGTGCGGCTGATGGGGGGCTGGGACCCCGACGTCCTCTTCGAGAACCTCGAGATGGTGCGCACTGCCGAGGCCGCCGGGTGCCGGGTGCGCAACGCCCCGCAGATCGTCATCGGGCGCCGACCCCCGTCGACCCGGCACTTCTGGTCCCAACGGGTCCGCCAGGCGTATGACGACCTCGCCCAGCCGGCCCGCCTCGCGGTGGAGCTCGCGATCCTGCCCGGCGCGGTGCTCGCTGCGTGGCACCGGCCCCGAGCGCTCCTGGTCGCCGGTGCCGGGCTCGTCGCGGCGGCCGAGGTCGGCCGCCGCCGGTTCAGGGCGCTGGACCTGCCGGTGGACGTCCCGCTGTGGGCACCGGTCTGGGCCGCCGAACGGGGCATCTGCGTCTGGCTCGCCCTCGCCAGCCGGCTGGGGGGCGGCATGCCCTACCACGGTCGCCGGCTGAGGACGGCCGCACGACCAGGCCCCCGGCACCGGCCGCGAAGGATGCGGGCGCGGCCCGGCGACCTCCGGCATACCACGAGGTCACCTCACGATTCGGCCACCAACGCGGCCGTTTCTGCCGGATACCCCTTCCGTGCCGGTAGGTTGCCCCAATGAGCCAAGCGCAGGACGACGGCCCCACCGACACCGACCCGCCGCGACCCGCCGCGGACGGGAGCCGCACAGCGAGCGGGGGCACCGGCCGGCCCATGGTCGCCGTCGAGAACGTCAACAAGCACTTCGGCGACCTGCACGTGCTGCGCGACATCAACCTCACCGTCGGACAGGGCGAGGTCGTCGTGGTGCTCGGCCCGTCGGGCTCGGGCAAGTCGACGCTGTGCCGCACCATCAACCGGCTCGAGACCTTCGAGACCGGCACGATCTCCATCGACGGGCAGGCCCTGCCGGCGGAGGGCAAGGAGCTCGCGCAGCTCCGGGCGGACGTGGGGATGGTCTTCCAGTCGTTCAACCTCTTCGCCCACAAGACGATCCTCGAGAACGTCACGCTCGGCCCGGTCAAGGTCCGCAAACTGGGCAAGGCCGAGGCGGACAAGCGTGCCAGGGAGCTGCTCGAGCGCGTCGGCGTCGCCCACCAGGCCGAGAAGTACCCGGCGCAGCTCTCCGGTGGCCAGCAGCAGCGCGTCGCCATCGCCCGCTCCCTGGCCATGGACCCGAAGGTCATGCTCTTCGACGAGCCGACGTCCGCCCTCGACCCCGAGATGATCAACGAGGTCCTCGACGTCATGACCGGGCTGGCCAGCTCCGGGATGACGATGATCGTCGTCACCCACGAGATGGGGTTCGCACGCAAGGCAGCCGACCGGGTCGTCTTCATGGACGAGGGCCAGATCGTCGAGTCGGACACCCCGGAGGAGTTCTTCAACAGGGCGAAGTCGGATCGTGCCAAGGACTTCCTCGGCAAGATCCTCACCCACTGAGCACGTCGCGACCAGGCACGCCCGTGCCGTCGCCCAACCAGGAGGAAACAGATGAAGCTCCCTCGTATCAGCGCAGTCGCGGCGGCCGCGGTTGCCGCCGTCGGCCTCGTCGCCTGTGGTAGCAGCAGCAGCGGCGGCACCCCAGGCGGTGGCGCCGCAGGTGGTGCCACGGGCGGCGCGAGCAGCGCGGCCGGGGGGGGCGGCGCGGCCGCCTCCGGCCCGGTCAAGATCGGCATCAAGTTCGACCAGCCCGGACTGGGCCTGAAGGAGGGCCCGAACTACACCGGCTTCGACGTCGAGGTCGCCAAGTACGTCGCGAAGGAGCTCGGCTACAAGGACTCCGACGTCACCTTCGTCGAGGCGGTCAGCTCGCAGCGCGAGACGCTGATCTCGACCGGCCAGGTCAAGTACATCGTCGGCACCTACTCGATCACCGACGCACGCAAGGAGAAGGTCTCCTTCGCCGGGCCGTACTTCATCGCCGGTCAGGACCTGCTGGTCCGGGCCGACGACGCGTCGATCACCGGTCCCGACGCGCTGGCCGGCAAGAAGCTGTGCTCGGTCAAGGGGTCCACCTCGGCGCAGAACGTGCAGAAGACCTACCCGACCGTGCAGCTGCAGGAGTACAACACCTACACGCTCTGCGTGGACGCGCTCAAGGCGAAGAGCGTCGACGCGCTGACGACGGACAACACCATCCTCGCCGGTTACGCGGCCCAGGAGGCCAACAAGGGCAAGCTCAAGGTCGTCGGCAAGACCTTCTCCACCGAGAACTACGGCATCGGGCTGAAGAAGGGCGACACCGACTTCTGCACGAAGGTCACCGCCGCCCTCAACAAGATGATCAAGGACGGGTCGTGGAAGAAGTTCGTCGACGCGAGCCTCGGCCCGGCCGGCTTCAAGCCCGACGCCAAGAACCCGCCCACCCCCGCCACCTGCTCCTGACCCACGAACGGCAGGTATGCCGTCGCTCCGTCCCGCTCGCGCGGGGACCGCGCCGGGGTGGACGGCATACCTGACGAAAGGCTGATGACACATGGGTGAGCTGCTCTCCGAGTACAACATCCTCGGCGCGTTCGGGTTGACGATCCTGCTGACCTTCTTCTCCGCGATCGGCTCCCTGCTGATCGGGACGATCGTCGTCATCATGCGCGTCTCGCCGATCGCCATGCTGCAGAAGCTCGGTGCGCTCTACGTCAACACCGTGCGCAACACGCCGCTGACCCTCATCATCATCTTCTGCAACATCGGGTTCATCGTCAACCTCGGCCTCAACCTCAGCGACAACATCGCCGCCAACAACATCCGGTGGGCGGTCATCGGGCTGTCCTTCTACCACGCCGCGTTCGTCTGCGAGGCCCTGCGCAGCGGGATCAACACGGTCCCGCCGGGCCAGGCGGAGGCCGCGCGCTCGATCGGGCTGACCTTCGGGCAGAACGTGCGCTACGTCGTGCTGCCACAGGCCTTCCGCGGGGCCATCACCCCGCTCGGCAACACCCTCATCGCGCTGACGAAGAACAGCACGATCGCCTACGCGATCGGGGTGGCCGAGACCAGTGGCCTGATGAAGGAGATGATCGAGAACCGCCCCGACCTGCTCATCCCGATCTTCCTCATCGTCGCCCTCGGGTTCGTCATCCTCACCCTGCCGGTCGGGATACTGACCTCCTCGCTGTCACGGCGTCTGGCGGTGAAGCGATGAGCTCCGTCCTCTTCGACGTCCCCGGTCCCAGGGCACGGACGCGCCATCGCCTGGTGGCCGCGGTCGGCGGCATCGTCGTGCTCGGGGCACTGGCCTGGGTGCTGACCAAGTTCGCCGAGAAGGACAACCTCGAGGCAGCGAAGTGGGCGCCCTTCCTCACCTGGGAGATCTGGAACAGCTACTTCATCCCCGGCCTCATCGGCACGCTCAAGGCCGCCGCCATCTCGATCTTCCTCGCCGGCGCACTGGGGCTGCTGCTCGGGATCGGCCGCATGTCCCCGATCAGGGCGCTGTCCTGGCTCAGCACGGCGTTCATCGAGCTCTTCCGCGCGGTCCCGGTCCTCGTGATGATGTTCTTCTCGTTCTACCTCTACACCACCAAGGGAGTCTTCCCCGACGAGATCAACCCGCTGGCCGCCGTCGTCACCGCGCTGACCATCTACAACGGCTCCGTCGTGGCCGAGCTGATCCGCTCCGGCGTCGGGAGCCTGCCCAGCGGCCAGGCGGAGGGCGGGCTGTCGATCGGCCTGACGCCGTTCCAGACGCTGCGCCTGATCCAGCTCCCCCAGGCCATCACGGCCATGCTGCCGGCGATCGTCGGCCAGCTCGTCGTCGTCCTGAAGGACTCGGCCCTCGGCAACATCATCCTCTACCCCGAGCTGCTGACGACCTACTCCCAGATCGGCAGCTACAAGTCGAACCCGGTGCCCGCCCTGATGGTCATCGCCGTCATCTACATCGTCATCAACTACCTGCTGACCGTCCTCGCCGGAAGGGTCGAGCGGCGGCTGCGGGCCAAGGGCCGGCCGACGATCGGGCGCGGGGCCGCCGGGGGCGGGGCGCTCCCGCCGCCCGCAGGCGCCGTCGTCCCGGCTGAGACCGCGGCACCGGTCGGCGCCTGAGGAAACGCTCGTCCTGCGGCGCGGCCAGCGGCCAGCGGCCGGGCTGGTCAGGCCGGCTGTGGTGGACCCTGCTCGGGCAGCAGGGCTGCCCGGTCTGCGGCATACCCCACCATCCACCCCGGGCGCAACCGGTACATCCGGATGTCCGGGCCCCACTGCAGCGGCGAGCTGCCGTAATGGTCCGTCCAGTGGGCCAGCACCTCCGCCAGGCCGGGACGGTCGGGTGTCAGCGTCTCCGCCGTCCCGTGGCTGAACACGGCGAGCGTCTCGCCGTCGATGTGGGCAGCGCTGACCTGCGGACGGGCCTGCAGGTGAGCGGCCTTGACCGCTGACCCGGAGGTGGAGAAGGTCCACGCTCCGTGCAGGAAGTGACCGTCGACAGCACTGATCCGCGGCGCGCCCGACGGCGTCGCCGTCGCGAGGGCGAGCACCTTCATCCCGGTGAGCAGCCCGACGATCTCGCGCGCGGAGAGGACCCGCTCGTCGTTGATGATGCCGCGCAGGTGGGCGCTGGACCGGACCCGCGAGCCGTCGAGCAGGTCCTGCAGCGCCCGGAGCTCCTCGCTGGTCTCGCGCATCGCCCCACCGTAGCCCAGCCCGTCACGTCACCCGCAGCTCGCCGGGACGCGCACCGTCACACGGCGCAGCTGTCACCCGCACAGCCGCCCGCGCCGCCGTCGACGGACACGAGCGCCGCCGTCGAGCGCTCGGACCAGGCCTGCTCGAGCGCCCCCAGGACGACCTCGCCGGGCTGGGCCCCGGAGATGCCGTACCGCCCGTCGACGACGAAGAAGGGGACCCCGCTGATGCCGTAGGCGCGGGCCTGCGCCTCGTCGGCACGGACGGCGTCGGCGTAGCGGTTCGAGGCCAGCACCGCCTCGACCTCGGCTGCGGGGAGCCCGACCTCCGTGGCCAGGGCCGTCAGCGCGCCGTGGTCGGAGACCGGCGAGCCCTCGGTGAACGTCGCACGGTCGAGGCGCTCCTTGAGCGCGTCCTGCCGGCCGTGCTCGAGGGCGAGGTGCAGCAGCCGGTGCGCGTCGAAGGTGTTGCCCGGCCGGGCGAGGTCGAAGCGGAAGTCGAGACCCTCCTCGGCGGCGGTGGCCGTCATGGTGTCGACCATGGCCTGTGCCTCCGGGACGGAGCAGGCGTACTTGGCCGCCAGCCGCTCCGCATACGTCCCCTGCCCGGCCGTGCTGGGCGCCGCGGAGACGTCGAGCTCGAAGCTGCGCCACACGAGCTCCACCTCGTCGCGGTGCGCGAAGCGGGCCAGGGCCGCCTCGAACCGGCGCTTGCCGATGTAGCACCAGGGGCAGACGACGTCGGACCAGATTTCCACCTTCATGCTCATGCCGGTGCCAACAACGCCGGTGCCGTATCGCTTCCCGGGGGCCACCTTGCCGGCGTCCCGCAGCGGCCCGAGCCGCTGGCGCTTCTGGTTGCTCCCCCGGTTGGACTCGAACCAACAACCTGCCGGTTAACAGCCGGCTGCTCTGCCAGTTGAGCGACAGGGGAAGGGTGGCCGGGAAACAGTAGCAAAGGATGCGCTCGCGGGTGAAACCCCGCAGCGCGCCGCAGCAGGCTGCGTTTCGGGAGGGTCAGGACGGCATACCGACCTGCTCGCGCAGGTAGTCCAGCGCGGCCCGCACGGCGGCACCGACCTCGGGGTCGCCCGCCCGCACGCCCCGGCCGAGGACGACCTGCTCGAGCAGCTCGCGGGTGGCGAGGTCCTGGCGGATGACCGCTCGTCCGGTGCGCCGGCCGGTGAGGGTGAGCTCCTGGGTGAGGACCACACTGGCCTGGACCCGCTCCCGCAGCGTCTGCAGGAGGTGTCGCTCCTGCCCGAGGCGCCACTGCCCGGGGCGGGACCGGTCGACGAAGGTCACCGTCAGCAGTCCGTTGTCGCGCTGCCAGCTGCCGTGGTCGACCTCGTGCCACCGATGGCGGCGCGAGAGGCCGCCGTCAGGCCCCAGCACGGCGAACGCATGGTTGGTCGCCACCAGCCACGCGGTGTGGTCGAGGTCCTCCGCGGCGCTGAGCACGCGCTCGCCGGGGCCGAGCGGCAGGCGGCCCAAAACGTCGTCGGCGGGGACGGCCCGACGCCGCAGCCTCCTGAGCGAGGGGCGCATCAGTCGTCCCCCCGCGCCCGCAGGGTGGCGAACGCCCGCTGCAGCTCCTGGAGGCGCACCGCGAGCTCCCGCTGTCGCACCGGCTCCGGGGAGCCGGACGAGTCGAGGCGGCGCAGCTGGCTCATGGCCTCGGCGATCCGGCGGCTGAGGGTGACCTCCTGCACCCGCTTGAACAGCTCGGCGACGAACCGCTGGCCCGGTGTGCCGGTCATCGGGTCCATCCGCACGGGCAGCGACGCCACCGCCAGCTCGGAGACCAGCGGGCGGACCGCGGCCGGGGAGGACTGGGTGACCGCGTCGTGCCAGGCACTGCTCGACTGCCCGGTCCGCACCCCCCCGGCTGCGCGGATGGCGTCGAACACGGCCCGGTGCGCCGGGGCACTGAACCCCTCCGGGGTGACGGCGTCGAGCTCGGCCGGGTCGATGATCGAGGGGAACTGGAGGATGCACTGCAGCAGCTGGCGTTCCGCGAGCACGACCGGGTGGCGCAGGTCCGGACGCGGCATCGACTCCCGCAGCTCAGCCGCGCTCGGCTCGAGCGCCGCGTCGGGCGGCTCCGGGTGGGTGCCCCGGGGCGGGTCCTCGTGCCGTGGGTCGGGCCCGGCGACCCGGCCGGCGCCACCCCCCGGGGCGCGCCCTGCCTGCGCGACCTCCGCGGCGACCTGCTCGACCTCGACGCCGAGCCACCCCGCGAGCGCCCGGGTGTACTCGGGTCGCAGGGACCGGTCCCGGATTCCGGCGACGACGGGCGCCGCGGCACGCAGGGCCTGGATCCGGCCCTCGGCGGTCTCGAGGTCGAAGCGGGCGATGGTCGTGCGCACCGCGAACTCGAACATCGGCACGGCGTCCTCGACGAGCGCACGGACCGCGAGGTCCCCCGAGGCCTGACGCAGCTCACACGGGTCCTTGCCGGAGGCCTCGACCGCGACGAAGGACTGCGACGCCCAGCGCTGGTCCTCTGCGAAGGCACGCATCGCCGCCTTCTGCCCGGCGGCGTCCCCGTCGAAGGTGAAGACGACCCTGGCCGGTGCCAGGCCCGCCTCGTCCCGCATGAGGCGGCGCAGCACCTTGACGTGCTCGACCCCGAACGCCGTGCCGCACGTCGCCACCGCCGTCCCGACCCCGGCGAGGTGGCACGCCATGACGTCGGTGTACCCCTCGACGACGACGGCGGTCCGGTCCCGGGCGATCGCCTTCTTGGCCGTATCGAGGCCGTAGAGCATCGTCGACTTCCTGTAGATGGGCGTCTCGGAGGTGTTGAGGTACTTCGCCTCGACCCGGTCGTCGTCGAACAGCCGCCGTGCCCCGAACCCCACCGTGTCCCCGGTGATGTCCCGGATGGGCCAGACGAGGCGTCCGCGGAAGCGGTCGTAGAGGCCACGCGAGCCCCGTCCGGCCAGGCCCGCGGTGACGATCTCGTCCTCCGTGAAGCCTTTGGAGCGCAGGTGACCCGCCAGCTCCTCACCGCCGCGTGGCGCGAAGCCGACGCCGTACCGCCGCGCCGCGGAGGAGTCGAAGCCGCGCTCGCGCATGAAGTCGCGCCCGGCCCGGGCGGCCGGCGAGCTGATCAGCTGGTCGGCGTAGAGCTCCTGCGCCACCCGGTGTGCCTCGACCAGCCGCGAGCGCCGACCCGGGCCGTCAGCCCCCTCTCCCGCGGGCCGGCCGCCGTCCTCGTACCGCAGCTGCAATCCCAGCTTGCTCGCCAGGCGCTCTACCGCCTCGGAGAAGGTCAGGTGCTCCACCTTCTGGACGAAGGAGATGACGTCGCCGCCCTCGCCGCAGCCGAAGCAGTGCCACGCCCCGACCGACGGACGGACGGTGAAGGAGGGCGTCTTCTCGTCGTGCAGGGGGCACAGCCCCTTGAGCGACCCGGGCCCCGCCGCGCGCAGGGTGACGTGCTCGCGGACGACGTCGTCGATGGCGGAGCGCTCCTTGACGGTGGCGACGTCCTCGGTCCTGATCCGACCCGCCACCGCACCTCCTCCGACCGCCGGACTCATGCCGACACAGCGGAGTCTAGGTGAGAGCCTGCCTCAGCCGCCCACCCCGGCCGGGGTCACGTCCACAGCCGGGCCAGCTCGGTGGCCCGCGGGTCGGTCAGCGACGCGACCTGGTCCACGAGCACCCGCAGCCGCTCACCGTCGTCCGCGGCGGCCACGAAGTCGGGCCGCAGGTCCGGGTCGAGCCGCTCCTCCGGCCGGGCGGCGAAGGCGGCGACGAGAGCGTGGACGAGGGCCCGCTGCTGCGCCATGACGCCGAGCCGCCCGTCGGCGAACATCACGTAGTGCGCCGCGACCCCCTTGAGCACCGAGCACTCCGCGCGCACCTCCCCCGGGATGACGAGGTCGGCGGCGAACCGGGTGAGGGCACCGTCGCCGTGGCGGGCCCGGGTGGCCCGCTCGACGGCCTGGACGAAGCGCCCGATGAGGCGGCTGGTCATGTCCTTCAGCGCCGCGAGGTCGACCCGGGACCCCCGGTATGCCGTGGGGATCGTCCCGGTCGCGACCAGCCGCCCCAGCGCCTGCTCCAGCTCGGCGAGGGACAGGTCGGGCGCGTAGGTCTCGCGCGCCACCGACAGGACCGGCGCCATGTCGACACGGCTGTGCAGCAGCCGTGGGTCGACCCGGAAGGAGGCGATCGCGTCCTCGACGTCGTGGACCGAGTAGGCGACGTCGTCGGACCAGTCCATGACCTGTGCCTCGAGGCAACGCCGGGCCGCGGCCGCCCCGTCCCGGAACCAGTCGAAGGCCGGCAGGTCGACGGCATACACGCCGAACTTGGCTGTGGGGTACGGCGAGCGAGCGGGCAGCCACGGGTACTTCGTCGCCGCGTCGAGGCAGGCGCGGGTGAGGTTCAGTCCTGCCGGGCGGCCGTCGGGGTGGGTCCGCTTGGGCTCGAGCCGGGTGAGGACGCGCAGCGTCTGGGCGTTGCCCTCGAAGCCGCCGATGCCCGCGGCCACCTCCGCGAGGGCCACCTCACCGTTGTGCCCGAAGGGCGGGTGCCCGAGGTCGTGTGCCAGGCACGCCGTCTCGACGACGTCGGCGCTGCAGCCGAGCACGGCGCCGAACTCCCGTCCGATCTGGGCCACCTCGAGGGAGTGGGTGAGGCGGTTGCGGATGAAGTCGTCGCTGCCCGGCGGGACGACTGGGTTCTTGGTTGACGGGCGGCGCAGCGACGCCGAGTGCAGCACCCGCGCGCGGTCCCGGGCGAAGTCGTCCCGGTCGGCCCGCTTGTGCGCCGGGTCCTCGGCCACCCAGCGCTCCCGGTCCCGCTGCCCGTAGCCGGCCACGGGCGGGACTGTATGCCGTCGCACGGGCCGCCGCTCCGCCGCTACCCGGTGCTCGTCGCTCCGGCAGGACCGACGACCACCGACACGCTGGTGTTGCCCGGGCACTGCTCGATGGCCCGGATCGCCCAGCGGCCCCGGAACCCGTTCCCCTCGAAGTTCGACTCGGCGTCGTCCTTCTCCACCTCGCCCTCCGACAGCGTCCAGCCGTTGGTGGAGAACGTCCGCTGCATGTCCGCGAGCGTCGCCGGGAAGGCCTTGGGGGAGACGGCGGTGATGACGATGCGGTCCCCGGACCGGGTCTCGACCTTCGTCACCGGGTAGCCACCCGGCAGCGCGGCCCGGCTGGGGTATGCCGGGGGCAGGCTCACCGCCTTGGCGTCCGTGGCGCAGGCGCCCGGGGTGGTTCCCCCCGTAGCTGCCCCAGTGGGTCCCTGGGTCGGTGCCTGCGTGGGTCCCTGGGTCGGTGCCTGGGTCGGTGCATGGGTCGGTGGCGCGGTGGGTCCGGGGGCGGCCGGGGCCTGCGGCGGTGCCTCGCTCCGGCACCCCCCGATGGCCATCAGCAGGGACAGTCCTGAAGCCGCGGCAAGGCCGCGGCGACAGGACATGGCGAGCACTACGCCCGCTGGGTGATCGAGCGGCGGTTGTTGCTCTCGCTGGACTCCCGGATGGTGTTGGCCGGGTCGGCCACCACCGTCAGGGTGTGGGTGCCCTTCGACAGTGCGACGCCGGAGAACGTCACCGTGCGGCTGGTCCCGGCGGCGAGGTCCGCCGCCGTCGATGTCGAGCGCACCACGCCGTCGACGAGCAGCCGCAGGGTGGCCCCCCGCGCCGTCGCAGCGCCGACGTTGGCCATGATGGCGGTCACCGTGTAGGCGTTCTTCACCTTCGCCGCGCTGAGCGAGGTCGGGGTGAGGTCCGGAAGGGCGTCGTACGCGGCATACAGGGTGTTGCCGCCCTGCTGGCGCGCGATGGTGGCGTAGGCGTCGAAGTTCTCGGCGCCCCCGGTCGCGCAGGCGCCCGTGCAGCCGTCGGCGTAGCCGACGAGCACCCGGCCGGTGCGGTCCACCGTCGCGTCCATGAAGTCGAGCAGGTTGCGGTCCTGCCCACAGGTGGTGCCACCGGTGCAGATGGAGCCGCGCTGGACCGGGTCGGACGGGGTGGTGTCGACCGTGACCCAGCTCTTGCCGCTGTCGTAGGTCGTGGAGACGTACAGGTGCCACACGCCCTTGAAGTTGGCGGCGTCCTGGTAGTTGCCCGCGGTGGGCGTGCCGATGAAGGCGAACGACGCACGGTCGTCGTCACCGGCGACGACGGCCGGGAACACGGTGTTGTTGATCCCGAACGGCACACCGACGTTCTGGTCGTTCGACCAGGTCCTGCCCTTGTCGTGGCTGACGGCGGCGCGGGCCGTGCCGTCGGCCGCCTGGTAGCCCACGTAGACGGTGCCGTTCGCACCGATCCCGACGCTGGGGTCGGAGCCGCCGGCGGTGCTGGCCGGGTTCTTGCGGACGCTCCACGTCAGGCCGCCGTCCTCGGAGACCGCGACCGCCTGGTTGCCGCCGCAGCCCTTGTTCGGCACGTAGACGGTGCCGTCCGGGGCGACCTTGACGTGCCCGTGCAGGCCGCCGCAGTCGAGCAGGCTGTAGATCGGCACGGCCGCGCCGAAGGTGACGCCGCCGTCGTGGCTGGCGGCGCAGCTGGCGTCGGCGATGTCCTGGCTGCAGTAGTAGACGGCGTTCGGGTAGCTCGACGTCGGCAGCGGGCCGAGGGCACCGGCCGGGTATGGGCCGCCGCCCACCGTCTGGTGGTCGACACCGGAGTTGAGGCCGCCGCCCTGGCTGGCGGACCACGTCTTGCCCTCGTCGTCGGAGTAGCACATCAGCGACGTCTTGCCGGCCAGCTGGCTCTCGAACACCCGGCCGGTCTTCGGGTCGGTGAAGCCGATCGGGTCGAGCGTAGTGGTGCTCCCGACCGGGCAGCCGGTGGCCGCATTGGCGGTCACGTTGCTCCACGACACCGCCGACGGGCTGACCGAGTCGTCCCACGTCGCCCGGTAGGTCTCGAAGAGGGCCTGGTAGAAGGCGGCGTTCGTCTTGTGGTTGGAGCCGATCGAGGGCTCGCCGGCGTCGTGTGAGCGTCGGTAGGCCTCCGGCGCGCCGTACTGGGAGTAGGTCGGGGGGGTGGCCGTCGAGGGGGGCGGGTTCACCGCCTTGTCGGTCAGCGCCGCCGTGGCGGTGAACGACTGGCCCAGCGGGGCGAAGGGCACGACGCGCACGGTGTAGTCGCCGCTGGTCGGGGCGGTGATCATCACCTCGGGGTCGGACGAGCTGGCCGCCGAGGTGACCTCGGTGCCGGCGCTGTCGAGCAGGTAGATGTCGAAGTCGGCCGCCGCGAGCGGCCAGCTCACCGTGATCGTCAGCTGGTGGGTGTCGCCGTAGCCGGCGGACGTGCCCACGTGCAGGGCGAAGTCGTCACACAGACCCGGGCCGCAGGTGACCGGACCGGCGACCCCCGTCACGTTGGGTGTCACGTACGGCCCACCGGTCCAGGACACCGACCTGGAGGAGTCGGACACCGACCCCGAGGCTGGCGTGGCCGCGTCGGCGCGCGGGACGGCGCCCGCGGCTCCGGTGACGAGCACGGCGGCCGAGAGCACTGCCACACTGCTGCGGGAGAGGTACGAACGAAGGATCACTTGACGCTCCTCGGTGGGTTTGCCGCC
>JBPCOG010000405.1:0-1614 GCA_051000455.1 Lapillicoccus sp.
GTCCCCCACCCGACTCCGCCCGCCGCCTGCCCCCGACCCCGCCGCCGCCTGCGGCCCGTGGTCCCCGGCGACCCACCCCCGCCCCCGCCCCGGTGGCCCGCCCGCACCGAGCCGGCCGCCACCGAGCCAGCCACCACCGAGCCAGCCACCACCGAGCCAGCCACCCGGCATACCGGCGTGGTGTCAGGAGAAGCCGATGTACGCAGCGGTCCGGGAGGATCTGGCCAGCACCCTGCAGGAGATCCGCGACGCGGGGCTGTACAAGCACGAGCGGGAGCTGACGTCGCCGCAGTCCTCGCACGTGAGCACCGGCACGGCGGAGGCGCTGAACTTCTGCGCGAACAACTACCTCGGGCTCGCCGACCACCCGGACGTCATCGCGGCGTCCAAGGCCGCGCTCGACGAGTGGGGCTTCGGGATGGCGTCGGTGCGGTTCATCTGCGGGACCCAGAGCCTGCACACCGAGCTGGAGTCGACGATCTCCGGCTTCCTCGGCACGGCGGCGACGATCCTCTACTCCTCGTGCTTCGACGCCAACGGCGGCGTCTTCGAGGTGCTGTTCGACGAGCGGGACGCCATCGTCTCCGACGAGCTCAACCACGCGTCGATCATCGACGGGATCCGACTGTCGAAGGCCCGGCGGCTGCGCTACCGCAACGCCGACATGGCCGACCTCGCCGTCCAGCTCGAGGCAGCCCGGGACTTCCGGCGCAAGGTCGTCGTCACCGACGGAGTGTTCTCCATGGACGGCTCCTACGCACCGCTGGACCGGATCTGTGACCTCGCCGACGAGCACGGCGCGATGGTCCTCGTCGACGACTCGCACGCGGTGGGGTTCGTGGGCGACACGGGGCGGGGCACGCCCGAGCTGTTCGGCGTCCAGGATCGGGTCGACATCCTCACCGGGACGCTCGGCAAGGCCCTGGGCGGGGCGTCCGGTGGTTACGTCAGCTCCCACGCGGAGGTCGTCGACCTGCTGCGCCAGCGCTCGCGGCCCTACCTCTTCTCCAACTCCGTGGCCCCTGGCGTGGTCGCCGGGTCCCTCGCCGCGATCGCCATCGCAGCCGGCTCCGCGCGGCAGCGCAGCGACCTGGGACGGAACACCACGCTGTTCCGCTCGCTGATGACCGAGGCCGGCTTCGACCTGCTGCCTGGCAGCCACCCGATCACCCCGGTGATGTTCCCCGGTGAGGACGGCGCCCGCCGGGCCGCCGCGGTCGCGGACCACATGCTCGCCAACGGGGTCTACGTCATCGCCTTCTCGTACCCCGTCGTCCCGCGGGACAGGGCCCGCATCCGCGTCCAGCTGTCGGCGGCCCACACCGAGGACGACGTCCGCGCCTGCGTCACCGCCTTCGAGGCGGCTCGAGCGTCAGCGGGCTGACTCCGCCCCCGGGCGCGAGGGCGGGTGAGCGGCCGGACCCGCACTCCCGAGCACTTCTAGCACTTCGAGGACTTCGTCGCTGCCGTCGACGAGGTGGATGGCCCCTGCCATGCCACGGCCCGCGGCGAGCGCCTGCAGCGCCTGCCACACCGGGAGCCGCTCCGACCAGTACCGCCGTCCGACGAGGACCAGCGGGGGCAGCCGCGCCCCCTCGGCCGCGTAGTAGAGCC
>JBPCOG010000279.1:0-20673 GCA_051000455.1 Lapillicoccus sp.
GGGTGGTTCCCGGACACCTGGCCAACCCCGTCTGGGTCGACGACGCGGACTTCGACATCGGCTACCACGTGCGGCGCGCGGCGCTGCCGCGCCCCGGGACGGACGCGCAGCTCGAGGAGTTCGTCGCCAGGACCCAGCCACGCCCACTGGACCGCACCCGACCCCTTTGGGAGGTCTATCTGGTGGAGGGGCTGGTCGGGGGCCGGTTCGCCATCGTCACCAAGTCCCACCACGCGCTCGTCGACGGCTTCAACGCCCTCGACATCGCCCAGGTCCTCGTCCGGGCGCAGGCGGGATACGACGAGGAGGTGGGTGACCCCCGGGACCCCAGGAGCGAGCCGAGCGACCTGCAGCTGATCGGCGGTGCGGTGCTGGACGCGGTGCGCGCGCCCGGACAGGTCCTCGAGGCCGTCCGCGGCGGCCTGAGCGACGTGCAGCAGGTCGGAGCCCGGGTGCTCAGCGGTGTCGGGTCGTTGGTCAGCGCGCTCGCCCGTGGGGCGGCCCGGCCGGCGCCGACCTCCCCGCTGAACGCCGACGTCGGTCGCAGCCGGCGCTTCGTCATGGTCGGCACCGACCTCGAGGACTACCGCGCGGTGCGCTCGCGGCTGGCGCGGGGACCCTACGCCGAGGACGTCAGCGTCAACGACGTCGTCCTCGCGACGATCGCCGGGGCCTTCCGGGCCTGGCTGCTGACCCGGGGGGAGGCGGTGCACAGCGGCACCGTCGTGCGAGCCATGGTGCCGGTGAGCGTGGACCCGGGTGACGGCTCGAGCGCACTGGGCAACCGGCTCACCGCCTGTTTCGTCGACCTGCCCGTCGGCGAGCCCGGGGCGTCGATGCGCCTGCACCAGATCGCGTTCTCGATGCGCCAGCAGATGGAGGGCGGCCAGGCTATCGGTGCCGACCGGCTCGTCCGGCTGGCGGGGTTCGCCCCACCCACGCTGCACGCGCTCGGCGCCCGCCTGGGCAGCGCGATGTCCCGGCACCTGTTCAACGTCATCATCACCAACGTGCCGGGACCACAGAGCTCCCTGTTCGCCGGCGATGCCCAGATGCTCTCGACGTACCCGGTGATACCGCTGGCCACGGGACAGGCGCTCGCGATCGGGTTGACGTCGTACGACGGGGGGGTCTACTTCGGCCTCAACGCGGACCGGGTCGCGATGCCTGACGTCGACGTCCTCGGCCAGAGCATCGTCGACGCCCTCGCCGAGCTGGCCGAGGGGCGGGACACCGGCCGATGACCCGGCGCGGGCTGGTGCTCGGTGGTGGTGGGGTGCTGGGCGCGGCGTGGACGGTCGGCGCCCTGTCGGCCCTCGAGGAGGAGCTCGGCGTCGACGCGCGGGCCTTCGACGAGCTCGTCGGGACCTCCGCGGGCGCCGTGCTGTGCGCGCTGCTGGCGGCCGGGGTCAGTGTGGCCGAGCTGCGGTCCCACCAGCTGACCGGACTGGTGGACGGCGGCCCGCTGGCCGGCTTCGAGTGGAAGCACGACGAGGCCACCGGTGGCGCCCGGCCCCAGGCGCCGCGGGGAGGCTTCGGCTCGCCGCTGTTGCTGCGAAACCGGATTCGCGACCTGCACCTCCTGCCGCCCACGGCAGTGCTGGCTGCCCTGCTGCCGGAGGGCCGCGGTCGCCTGGACAGCGTCGGGGCGATGATCCGGCACGCCGTCCCGGGGGGCTGGGTGCCCCGCGACGGGCTGACGGTGGTGGCACTGGACTTCGACCTCGGGACGCGGGTGGCCTTCGGCCGCGAGGGCAGCCCGCAGGTGCCGGCGGCCGAGGCGGTCATGGCCTCGTGCGCAATCCCCGGGTGGTACCAGCCCGTCCGCATCGGCGAGAACCGCTACATCGACGGCGGTGCGTGGTCCTCGACCAACCTCGACCTCATGGCTGGCCTCGGCCTCGACGAGGTCCACGTCCTCGCCCCCCAGGTCTCCTTCGACACCGACGCACCGTCCCATCTCGCGACGCGACTCGAGCGGCAGTGGCGCGCCCGGGTGACCGCCCGGTGCCTGCGCGAGCTGCAGGTGGTCCACGAGGACGGTGCCGAGGTGACGGTCCTCGGCCCGGGACCGGAGGACCTCGTCACGATCGGCAACAACCTGATGGACCTCAGCCGCAGGCCGGCGGTCATCGCCACGTCGCTGCGCACGTCGCTCACGGCCCTGCGCGACCCGACTACGCTGCCGCCATGAGCCAGACCCGCATCTACGTCCCGCTGGGGCGCACGCAGGTCACCTCCCTCGCCGCCACCCGCACGCTCTCCGGCGCACCGCTGACCGCGTATGCCGTGACGGAGCGGCTCGAGCGCAGCCACCCGGGCCGGTCCGAGGAGGAGTGGGAGTACCTCGCCCTGTGCGCTGCCGCCGACGCCGCGATGCACCTCCGGGAGAGGCCCGGGGACCGTCGGGTCGTGACCGCGGCCGACGTCGAGCCGGAGTGGGTCCTGTCCCCCGGAGCCGCCGGCCGCCCGGCCGAGGCGGCCGTCATCGTCTCCGAGCCGGTCCCGCTGCGCCGGATCGTGTCGTTCCATGTCGACGAGGACCAGACCTCGCAGGACGACGAGCTGCTCTGGTACGACGTCACCGAGCTCGACACGGTCGCCGGGATGCTCGCCTGAGCGACGTGTCCCGCGAGGCGGCACCCGTGCCACGATAGGCGAGCCGACCCCGTCGCCGAGCCCCGAGCAGGAGTGCCTCCGCATGGACGCAGTGACCCAGGTGCCCATCCCCGAGAACGAGCCGGTGCTCGACTACGGGCCGGGAAGCCCCGAGCGGGCGCAGCTCGAGGTCGCGCTGGCACAGCTGGGCGGGGAGCAGGTCGACCTGCCGCACACCATCGCCGGGCGCAGGCTCATGGGCGGCGGCCGCAGGATCGACGTCCGCCAGCCGCACGCTCACCGCGAGGTCCTCGGCACGATGCGCAACGCCACCCTCGCGGACGCGAGGCGCGCCGTCGACGCCGCGACGGCTGCCGCCCCGCAGTGGCGGGCCATGCACTTCGACGACCGGGCCGCGGTCCTGCTCAAGGCGGCCGAGCTGCTCTCCGGTCCCTGGCGGGCCCGTCTCAACGCCGCGACGATGCTGGGACAGTCGAAGACGGCATACCAGGCGGAGATCGACGCGGCCTGCGAGCTGGTCGACTTCTGGCGCTTCAACGTCCACTTCGCCCGCCAGATCCTCGCCGAGCAGCCACCGCTGAACGCCAAGGGGGTGTGGAACCGGACCGACTACCGCCCGCTCGAGGGCTTCGTGTACGCCGTCACGCCCTTCAACTTCACCGCCATCGCCGGGAACCTGCCGACCGCCCCGGCGCTGATGGGCAACACCGTGGTCTGGAAACCGTCCCCCACCCAGCAGCTGGCGGCGCAGCTGACCCTCGAGATCCTCGAGGAGGCCGGCCTGCCGCCCGGCGTGGTCAACCTCGTCACCGGCGACGGGCTCAACGTGTCGAAGGTCGCCCTCGCGCACGAGGACCTCGCCGGCGTCCACTTCACCGGCTCGACGGCGACGTTCCAGCACATCTGGGGCCAGGTTGCGGCCAACCTCACGGCCTTCCGCACGTACCCACGTCTGGTGGGCGAGACAGGGGGCAAGGACTTCATCCTCGCCCACCCCTCCGCCGACCCGGACGTGCTGCGGACGGCGATGGTTCGGGGGGCGTTCGAGTACCAGGGACAGAAGTGCTCCGCCGCCTCCCGGGCCTACGTGCCGGCGTCGTTGTGGAAGAAGGTCCGCAGCGACCTCGTCGACATCACGGACGCGCTGCCGCAGGGGGACGTGAGCGACCTGTCGAACTTCATGGGCGCCGTCATCGACGCGCGCGCCTTCGCCCGGCACAAGGCGGCCATCGACCGGGCCCACCGGGCACCCAAGGTGAAGGTCATCGCCGGCGGCACCTACGACGACTCCGTCGGCTACTTCGTCCGGCCGACGGTGCTCGAGATCTCGGACCCCGCGGACGAGTCGTTCCGCACGGAGTACTTCGGGCCCATCCTGTCGGTCCACGTCTACCCCGACGCGCGCTATGACGCCACACTGGAGCAGATGGAGGGGTTCGCCCCCTACGCCCTCACCGGGTCGGTCATCGCCCAGGACCGGCGAGCCATCGCCGACGCGAGCGAGCGGCTGCGCTTCGCAGCCGGCAACTTCTACATCAACGACAAGCCGACCGGCGCTGTCGTGGGCCAGCAGCCGTTCGGCGGGGGCAGGGCATCCGGCACCAACGACAAGGCGGGGGCCGCCGAGAACCTGCTGCGCTGGACCAGCGCCCGGTCGATCAAGGAGACCCTCGTGCCCGCGACGAGCCACGGGTACCCCCACATGGCGTGAGCTCAGCGGGCCAGCCAGGCGACGCCGGTCTCGTGCTCGATGTCGATGGCGTCAATGATGACTGGAGCCGCAGCCTTCTCGATCTGGCCCCCCAGCAACGGGATCCGCGCCTTGAGCTCGCCCTCGATGTCCACCCGGGTGCCGCCCGGCGTCGGGACCATCGCCGTCGTTCCCGTCATCCCCACGGGGGACTCCGCGACGGACAGCGTCAGCCGCCCCGAGCGCGAGCCGTCGGCAGCCGCCGGGTCCCACACCACCGTCTCGGTGATGGGCAGCCGCGCGCCGACCATCGACTTGGCAAAGGGGGGCAGGCCGTCGGTGGGCATGACCCGCATGACCGTGATGCCCGTGCCGGCACCGTCGGGAGTGATGGTGACCTCGTGTCGCAGGGCGTGGGTCGCCTCGCACTTGCGCTCCTGGAACGCCGGGTCGGTGACCATGGCAAACACCTGCGCAGGAGTCGCAGAGTACTCGAAGCTCTTGGTGATCCTCATGGCCCGAGGCTATCGGCCCCTCGGCCCCGGGCGTCCCGGGAGGTGGAGGCCGAGCGTTCGAGCGCCCCGGTGCACTCGGTCAGGGTCCGCGCCAGCGCTGCCCTGGCCCGACCGAGCTGGGTGGCGAGGCGGTCGGCTCGGGCCTGCAACGCCGGGATCGCCGACTGGCGGCATGAGGCCCTCTCGGCCGAGGACACCCCCCACGGCTCGACGACGCGCCAGCCGGCGACCTCGAGCCCGCGGCGGGCCGCCTCGGCACGCAAGGCCCGCGCCGACTCGCTGACCTCGGCGAGCTCCTGGGCGTAGCGCTGCAGGGCGGCCCCCGCCAGGTCGAGCAGGTCGGCGGTCGACTCCAGCAGCCGCACCTCGCGCTCGATCCGGCGCACCGCCTCGCCCGACGCGGCATGTCGGGAGAGGACCGCCACGGGGGCGCCCACCCGCTCGCGCTGCCGCACGAGGCGGGCCGACTCGCTGCGCAGCATGCCGCCGAGCCGCGAGCAGGAGGCCGGGTCACCCCCGACGCCCTCGCTCACCTCGTCCGCCCCTCGGCGCTTCGGTCCTCCCCGCGGGCCCCGGGTGACGGGCCGCGCAGGTCGCCGAGGTCACCGAGGTCGCCGAGGTCGCCGAGGCAGCCACCGACCGACTCGGCCAGCGCGCGCAGGGCGTCACTGGCCTGCTCGGCGAAGGCGTCCACCACCCGCTGGGTGCCGTGGTCCCCGACGTCGGGGCAGGTGTGCAGCAGCTCACGCGAGGACAGGAGCGCCTGACGGGCCGCCTCGCCGAGGGCTGTCGCGAGCGCCTCGAGCTGGCGCTGCGGGGCGCCGCTCGGCCGGGTGCTCACCCGACCAACATACGGTGCCGGTCCGTGCCGGCGACGCCGATCTCCACCGGCAGGTGCCCGGCATACCCGGGTGTCCGCCCGGACCCCCCGCCTGCTCGGACCGGGCCCGGCTCCCCCCGGACGAGGGCTAGGCTCGGGTCCGGCAGACGACGGGGTCTGTCCCGGCCGTCTGGTGAGGATCGGAAAGCAGCGCGATGTCGTCGTCCCTCGAAGAGTCACGTGCCCACCTCCTGCACACCGCGGCGGCCGGAGGCCACCGGTCGGGCACGAGATCACCCGAGCCGTTCCTGCGCCGCTACTACCGCCACGTGGAGACCGAGGACCTGCTCGCCCGTCCCCCCGAGGACCTGCTCGGTGCCGCCCTGTCACACGAGGACCTCGCGCGCCGCCGTCCCGTCGGGACCGCCAACGTCGCGGTCCTCAACCCGGCCGTCGAGGCCCAGGGCTGGAGCAGCGGACACACCGTCGTGCAGATCGTCACCGACGACATGCCGTTCCTCGTCGACTCGGTGACCGCCGCACTGAGCCGCCCCGACCGCACCATCCACCTCGTCGTGCATCCCCAGCTCGTCGTCCGCCGCACGGCGGCCGGTGACCTGCAGGAGGTCCTCGACGTCGACAAGGCCCCTCCCGGGGAGTTCGGCGTCGGCACCGAGTCGTGGATGCACCTCGAGATCGACCGGGTCGGGTCCGAGCAGTCGCGACACGAGATCGCGGAGAACCTGCGCCGGGTGCTCGGCAACGTCCGGGACGCGGTCGAGGACTGGCCGAAGATGCGCGACCGCTGCCGTGCCCTCGCCGCCCGGCTGCGGTCCGAGGGGACCAAGGGCATCAGCGACGCCGAGGTCACCGCGACGGCCCGGTTCCTCGAGTGGCTCGCCGGGAACCACTTCACCTTCCTCGGATACCGCGAGTACGACCTCGAGGGCGACGGGGAGGAGGACCTGCTGCGGGCCCGACAGGGCTCCGGACTGGGCCTGCTGCGCTACGACCGGCCGGCCTCCGAGGCGCCTGCCCGGCTCACCAGCGCGGCCCGGGCCACGGCGCACGAGAAGCACCTGCTGATGATCACCAAGGCCAACTCCCGCGCCACGGTGCACCGCCCCGTCTACCTCGACTACGTCGGGGTCAAGACCTTCGACGAGGCGGGCGAGGTGACCGGCGAGCAGCGCTTCGTCGGCCTGTTCGCCTCCAGCGCCTACACGGAGTCCATCCTCAAGATCCCGATCCTCGACGACAAGGTCGCCGCCGTCCTCGAGCAGGCCGGTTTCACCCCGGACAGCCACTCGGGCAAGGACCTGCTCGAGGTCCTCGAGAACTACCCGCGCGACGAGCTGTTCCAGACCAGCGCCGAGCAGCTGGTGGACGTCGCGACATCCGTCCTGCACCTGCAGGAGCGACGCAAGACCAGGCTGTTCCTCCGCAGGGACGTCTACGGCCGGTTCATGTCGTGCCTCGTCTTCCTCCCCCGCGACCGCTACAACACCGCCGTGCGCCTGAAGATGCAGACGCTGCTCCAACGGGCGTTCGACGCCGAGAGCATCGACTTCACGACCCGGGTGTCCGAGTCGTCGCTCGCCCGGCTGCACTTCGTCGTCCGCGCCCCGAGGGGCAGGACGGTCCAGGACGTGGACCCGGTGGCCCTGCAGCGCGAGATCGTCGACGCGACGCGCACCTGGGACGAGGACTTCGTCGAGGCGACCCGCCTCGAGCACGGTGAGGAGGCCGGCGGGCGGTTGACCGGCCTCTACGGAAGGGCCTTCCCGGAGGCCTACAAGGAGGACTTCCACCCCCGGGTCGCCGTTGCCGACACGAGACGGATCGAGGAGCTGGACTCGGAGGAGTCGATCCAGCTGAACATGTACCACGAGACGGGGGCCCCTCCCAACGAGCGACGGTTCAAGCTGTACCGACGGGGTCCGCTCCTCCTGACCCAGATCCTGCCCCTGTTCACCCACATGGGGGTCGAGGTCACCGACGAGCGACCCTACGAGGTGCGCCGCAGCGACGGCGTCACCGTGCACGTCTACGACTTCGGGCTGCGCACGCCGCAGGGCGACGAGTGGGGGGCCGGCGATGACCGCGACACCCGCCGGTTGCTCTTCCAGGAGGCAGTCGGTGCCGTCTGGCGCGGGGAGGCCGAGTCCGACGGCTTCAACGCCCTGGTCCTGCACGCCGGCCTGCCCTGGCGCCAGGTCGTCATCCTCCGCACCGTCGCGAAGTACCTCCGGCAGAGCCAGTCGACCTTCTCCCAGGACTACGTCGAGGGCGCGCTGCTGAGCAACGCCGGGATCGCCAGGCGGCTGGTGCGGCTGTTCGAGACCCGGTTCGACCCCAGCCGGTATGCCGGCGCGGCGGGGAAGGAGCGCGAGGCGGCGGAGCAGCCGGTCGTCGACGAGATCAACGAGGCGCTCGACTCGGTCAGGAGTCTCGACCACGACCGGATCATCCGGGCACTGCTCGGGGTGATCCGGGCGGGGCTGCGGACCAACTACTACCAGCCGGACGCGCAGGGCGGCGCCAAGGACTACGTCAGCCTCAAGCTGGATCCCCAGAAGGTCCCCGACCTCCCCGCACCCCGGCCGGTGTTCGAGATCTGGGTCTACAGCCCCCGGGTCGAGGGGGTGCACCTGCGGTTCGGCAAGGTCGCCCGCGGCGGACTGCGGTGGAGCGACCGGCGCGAGGACTTCCGCACCGAGGTGCTGGGCCTGGTCAAGGCGCAGATGGTCAAGAACGCGGTCATCGTGCCGACCGGGTCCAAGGGGGGGTTCTTCCCCAAGCAGCTGCCGGACCCCGCGGTGGGTCGGGAGGCGTGGCTGGCGGAGGGGATCGCGTCCTACCAGCTGTTCATCTCGGGGCTGCTCGACGTGACCGACAACCTCGTCGCCGGCGAGGTCGTCCCGCCGAAGGGGGTGGTGCGCCACGACGACGACGACCCGTACCTCGTCGTCGCGGCCGACAAGGGCACGGCGACCTTCTCCGACATCGCCAACGGCAGGGCCCGTGACTACGGCTACTGGCTCGACGACGCCTTCGCCTCCGGGGGGTCGGCCGGCTACGACCACAAGGCGATGGGCATCACGGCGCGGGGGGCCTGGGAGTCGGTCAAGCGGCACTTCCGCGAGATGGACCTCGACACCCAGACGCAGCCGTTCACCGTCGTCGGGGTCGGTGACATGAGCGGGGACGTCTTCGGCAACGGGATGCTGCTCTCGGAGCACATCCGGCTGGTGGCGGCCTTCGACCACCGGCACATCTTCCTCGACCCGGACCCGGACGCCACGAGCTCCTTCGCCGAGCGCCAGCGCCTCTTCGCCCTGCCCCGCTCGTCGTGGGCGGACTACGACGCCCGCCTCGTCAGCCCGGGCGGGGGGGTGTTCGACCGGTCCGCCAAGTCGGTGCCGATCGCCCCGGCGGCCGCGACGGCCCTCGGCCTGGCACCGGGCGTCACCTCGATGACGCCCGCCGAGCTGATGAGGGCCATCCTGCTCGCGCCGGTGGACCTGGTGTGGAACGGCGGGATCGGCACGTACGTCAAGGCGTCGACGGAGTCCGACGCCGAGATCGGGGACCGGGCCAACGACGCCATCCGGGTCAACGGCAACGCCCTGCGCTGCAAGGTCGTCGGTGAGGGCGGCAACCTCGGGTGCAGCCAGCTCGGGCGGATCGAGGCGGCGCTCGCGGGCGTGCGGATCAACACCGACGCCATCGACAACTCGGCCGGCGTCGATACGAGCGACCACGAGGTGAACATCAAGATCCTGCTCAACGGCCTGACCCGCGAGGGGGACATGACCCTCAAGCAGCGCAACGCGCTGCTCGCGTCGATGACGCAGGAGGTGGCCGCGCAGGTGCTCCGCGACAACTACGAGCAGAACGTCCTCCTCGGCAACGCGCGGGCGCAGGAGCACGGGATGCTGCCCGTGCACCACCGCCTGCTGCACTGGCTGGAGGACCGGGGCGAGCTGGACCGGGTCCTGGAGTTCCTGCCCAGCGACGCGGAGATCGCCAAGCGCCACACCGCCGGCCTCGGGCTGACGTCGCCGGAGTTCTCCGTCCTCGTCGCCTACGCGAAGCTCGCCCTCAAGCGCGACCTGCTCCCGACCGCGCTGCCCGACGACGCGTGGTTCCAGAGGACCCTGCGCGACTACTTCCCGGAGCCCGTCCGCACGCGCTACGTCGACGAGCTGACCTCGCACCCCCTGCGCCGGGAGATCATCACCAACTCGGTCGTCAACTCCATGGTCAACCGCGGGGGCATCACCTTCGCCTTCCGCGCCCAGGAGGAGACGGGGGCCGGCCCCGAGCAGGTGGCCCGTGCCTTCGTCGTGTGCCGGGAGGTCTTCGACCTCGCGTCCTACGTGGCAGACGTGGAAGGCCTCGACAACACGGTGTCGACGCGGACCCAGACCGTGCTGTACCTCGAGTTCCGCCGCCTGCTCGACCGTGCCGTCCGCTGGTTCCTCACCACCCGTCCGTCACACATCGACGTGGGAACTGAGGTCAAACGGTTCCGCCCGCTCGTCGAACAGTTCGGCGAGCAGGTCTCCGAGCTGCTCCAGGGGGACGAGCGCGAGCGTCTGGAACGCCGTGCCAGTCAGCTGGAGAAGCTCGGCGCGCCAAGGGATTTCGCTCGGCGCGCGGCCGGGCTGCTCGACCAGTTCTCGCTGCTCGACCTCACCGAGATCTCCGAGGAGACGGGGACGCCGCCGGGCGAAGCGGTCGGCGTCTACTACTACACCTCCGAGCGGCTGAGCATCGACGCCATGCTCTCGCGGGTCACCAGGCTCCCGCGGGACGACCGGTGGGACGCGCTCGCGCGCGGTGCCATGCGCGACGACCTGTATGCCGTGCTGGACCAGCTCACCCGGTCGGTCCTCGCCGGCAGCGAGTCGGGAGCCGCGCCGGTGGAGCGCTTCGAGCAGTGGGCGAGTGCCAACAAGGACGCGCTGACCAGGGCGCGGACGGCCCTGGCGGGGGTGGAGCGGCTGGAGCACGCGGGACTCGCGCCGCTCTCGGTGGCCCTGCGGACGCTGCGCGCCGTGAGCCGGGGCGCGAGCGCAACGCCGGGCTGACGACCGGGCACTACGCTTCCGGTGTGCCAACGCTCGCGGAGCTCCTGCCGAAGCACTCCGGTCTGCGGTCGGCGGATGTCGAGTGGCTGCACCTGCTCGTGGGCGACTGGCAGCTGCTCTCCGACCTGTCGTTCGCAGACCTCGTGCTGTGGGTGCGGGGGTCCGAGACGCGCTGGCACGCGGTGGCCCACGTGCGCCCGACGACGGGCCAGCTCGTGTTCTTCGAGGACCAGGTCGGGCGGGTGGCGACCCGCAGCCGGGCCGGCCTGCTCGAACGGGCCTACCGCGAGCACCGGATCGTCCGGGAGACGGACAGCGAGTGGCGCGACGACCTGCCCGTCCGGGAGGAATCCATCCCGGTGGTGCGGCAGGGGCAGCCCATCGCGGTGCTGACCCGGCACACCAACCTGTCGATGATGCGCACCCCGAGCCGGCTCGAGCTGACCTACCTCGCGACGGCGGACGCGTTGTCCCGGATGATCAGCGCGGGGGAGTTCCCGCACGCGTCTGCCCCGACGGGACTGCGCCGTGGTGCTCCGCGGGTGGGCGACGGGGTCGTCAAGCTCGACCACGAGGGCGTCGTGACGTACGCGAGCCCCAACGCCGTCTCGGCGGTCCACCGGCTCGGCTACGTCGGCGACGTCATCGGTGGGTCGCTGGCGCGCATCGTCACCTCCGTGCTTCGCGACACCGCTCCCGTCGACGAGGGACTGCCCCTCGTGCTGACCGGGCGGCAGCCGTGGCGCACGGAGGTGGGCAACCGCGGCGCGGTCATCTCGATGCGGGCCATCCCGCTCACCGAGGCGGGTCAGCGCTTCGGGGCCGTCGTCCTCGTCCGTGACGTCAGCGAGCTGCGTCGCAGCGAGCAGGAGCTGATCACCAAGGACGCGACCATCCGGGAGATCCACCACCGGGTCAAGAACAACCTGCAGTCGGTGGCGGCACTGCTGCGCCTGCAGGCCAGGCGGATGCCGGACGAGCAGGGCCGGGCCGCGCTCGAGGAGGCGGTGCGCCGGGTGGGCACCATCGCGCTCGTGCACGACACGCTGAGCCGGGAGCTGGATGAGACCGTCGACTTCGACGCCGTCGCTGACCAGAGCCTGGCAGCGGTCGTCGAGGTGGCGACGAGCGGGGCGCCGATCGCGGTGGCTCGGACCGGGGAGTTCGGACACCTGCGGGCGGAGGACGCGATGTCGCTGGCCATGATCGTCAGCGAGCTGGCACAGAACGCGGCCGAGCACGGCCTCGGCGGGGCGGGCGGGCGGCTGTCGGTCGACGCCCGGCGAGCGCCCGGGAACGACGGCTCCGAGCAGCTGACCGTGACGATCGTCGACGACGGTGAGGGCATCCCGGGGGGCAGCCTGGTGCCGGGGCCGGGCCTGGGCATCCAGATCGTGCGCTCGCTCGTGCAGGACCTGCAGGGGAGCATCACCTGGAGCGCCGCCGAGCCGCACGGCACCATCGTGCGCTTCGTCGCCACGCTCCGACCGCTGGCGCGCGACGGGTCCTGACGCCGCTGGCGATCAGCCGGCGCGCCGCGCCCGGGCGTTGCGCCGCTTGAGCGCGCGCCGTTCGTCCTCGGAGAGCCCGCCCCAGACACCCGCGTCCTGCCCGGACTCGAGCGCCCACTTCAGGCAGGTGCTGATGACCTCGCAACGGCGGCAAACGGCCTTCGCCTCCTCGATCTGGAGGATCGCCGGGCCGGTGTTCCCGATGGGGAAGAACAGCTCCGGGTCTTCGTCCAGGCAGGCAGCGCGGTCGCGCCAGTCCATGGGGATCAGGCTCCTTGTCTTACTTCAGGGTGGTAACGCGTGCGGGCCAAGCGTCCATGGTGGTTCGCTTGCACGGGCAGCACGCACTGGTCGGTGACCAGGGTCCAGGGTCTTGTCCGGCACGCCATCGTGGTCGGGTCACACGGGGAACACAACGTCGGACGGGCGGTGGTTGTTCCAGCGCCAACGACCAAGTGTGACGGCTGGAGCGCCGGAGGGCAACCCCCGTGGGCGCCGTCCGCACGAGTGTTGGGTCACACCGCCGCGACCGTTTCCGCAGCGTCGCCCGCCCAGCGGGCCGTCCAGGCCCGCTCGGCTACGCTTCGGGGGGTGAGCCCTGGTGCCGGCGGTCGAGCCCTGCGCCGGCCAGGACGGGCGCGGGTGACCGCGGGTCTCGTGTGCCTGTTGCAGGCCCTCGTCCTGCTCGGGTTCGGCGTGTTCTACCTCGTCGAGCTGGTCCTCGGGGCGGGGGCGGACCGGATGCGGGTGCTCTCCTCGGCGGTGCTCATCCTCGCCTCCGCAGCAGGGCTGGCGCTGCTCGGGCGGATGTGGCTGACGGTGTCCGGACGCCCGGCGACGCCCACGGTCGTCTGGGCGGCCCTGCTCCTGCCCGTCGCGATCGGCATGGCCCAGTCCGGTCAGCCGCTGATCGGCGCGGCCCTGCTCGCGCTCGCGCTCGTGAGCGTCGCCGCGGTCGCCGTGGCGTCCTGGCGGGGCGCGCCCGGCCCGGGATGAGGGTGCTCATCCCCACAGCAGCCCCGCCAGCGCCCAGCCCGCCGCGGCGAGCAGGCACCCGAGGAAAAGGCTGAGGAGGACGTTCGCGACGGCATACCGGCCCGCTCCCTCGTCGAGGAGACGCACCGACTCGTAGGCGAAGGTGCTGAACGTCGTGAACGCCCCGGCGAACCCGGTGCCGACCAGGGCCACGACGGCGCTGCCGACCATCCCGTACTGGGCGGCGCCGAGCAGGGCACCGAGCCCGAGGGAACCGAGCAGGTTGATCGCGAGGGTGCCCCACGGGAAGACGCTGTCGTGCCGGCCCTGGATCACCTGGTCGAGCAACCAGCGGCATGGCGCGCCGAACGCCGCCCCGAGGGCGACGAGGAGGGCAGCGGTCACCGGCGGTGGCGTGCCGCGTGGTGGACCACCTCGACCTGGTCGAGCATGATGAGCCCCTCGATCGCCAGCTCCTCGAGCCGGGGCAGGAACGCTCGCACCTTGTCCTCGGTGTCGACGATGACGATGACCACCGGGAGGTCCTCGCTGAGGCTGAGCAGTCGACTGGTGTGGATGCGGGAGCTGGCACCGAACGCCTCGACGCCGCGCAGGACGGTCGCCCCGGCCAAGCCGCACGCGTGCGCGCGGTGCACGACCTCGGTGTAGACCGGGTGGTGGCGCCACTGGTCGGCCTCGCCGACGAAGATGGTCAGCCGCGTCGCCGGTCCGTCGAGGCTCACCCCCGGCCTCCCCGGGGACGGGGGCGAGAGGTGGCGAGCAGCGCGCGGCCACCGTGCAGCCCGAGCCACGAGGCGAGCAGGCACGCCGCCACGGTCCCGAACAGGTAGGCGAACGCCGTGCTCGCCTGGTCGCCGCGCAGCAGGCTGTCGACGTCGGTGGTGTAGGTCGAGAACGTGGTGTAGCCACCGAGCACCCCGACCCCGAGGAACGGGCGGAGGTAGCGCCCCGGGGGCAGGCGCTCGACGACGAGGACCATCAGCAGGGCGAGCAGCAGGCTCCCCGAGACGTTCTCGAGCCAGGTGGACCACGGGAAGCCGCCTGAGCGCGTCGGCACCAGCAGGGCGATGCCGTAACGGCCGACGCCGCCGAGGGCGCCCCCCACCGCGATGACCGCGACGACGTCGGCGCGCCATGTGCGAGCCGTCCGGGCGCGCCTGCGGCACGGGGTGGTGAGGTCGGGGTCGACGGGGTCGTCGGGGTGGACGCCGCTCACCCGGTCCGGCCGGCGGTCGTCGGGGCGGCCGGGGGACGACATGCCCGCACTCTACGCCGGGCGTGACCCGGCGGCCGGGCCCGGGACTCAGCGGCCCATGACCTCGCGGATCCGGCCCGACGCGTCCGCGAGGATGCCGGCGATCTCCCGGGCCTGCTCGGGGCTCAGACCGTGGCGCCGCCACGCCTGGCGCGCCTCGCTGCGGAACTCGTTGACCGCCTCCTCGAGGTCCCCGAGCGAGCCCGGGGTGCCGCGCTTCCACGAGGTGTCGTAGCCCCCGACGGGGACGGCTGTGGCCCTGGCCTCGCGCGCCGCAGCCTTCAGCTCGGCCCGCAGGTCACGGGTCTGGCCCTGGACCCGGTCCCGCACCTGCTCGGCGAGCTGGCGGACCGAGTGGTCCAGGTCGTCCTGCAGGTCCTCGACGTCGTGGTGTCGGCTGCGGACCTCGGCCCGGCCCGCCTCGGTGATCCGGTACGTCGCCTTGCGGCCCTCGGCGGTGCGCTCGACCAGGCCCTCCTCCTCGAGCTTGGCCAGGCGCGGGTAGACCGTGCCGGCGCTGGGGGAGTAGAGGCCGTTGAAGCGCTGCTCCAGGTCCTGGATGACCTCGTAACCGTGGCGGGGTCCCTCGTTGAGCAGGGTGAGCAGGTACAGGCGCAGCTGCCCGTGCGCGAAGACGGGGCTCATCGGGCACCTCCGTGCGGTGCGCCGCCGTCCTCTCGACGGGTGCCCAGCGGGGCATCCTGGGGACCCGGGTGCGGGCTGTCCTGGGGGGTGCAGTCCCCGGTCTGCGGCTCGCCCCCGGTTCCGGGCCCGGGCCGGAGGACGACGACGTTCCCGGACACGGCATTGGCCCTGACCTGCAGCGCCCCGTCGCCCTCGCTCAGCCGTCCCCCCTTGCCGTGTTGGGCGTGCGGGCCGTGCCGGTCGCCGTGCCGGTCGCCGTGCCGGGCGGTCCCGTCGAGCCGGCGCCCGTCGACGACCACCTGGCCGCTGGCGGTGTGGGCGGACACGTCGAAGCCACCCTGGGGGGCCCGCACGGTGACGTCCCCGGAGACGGAGTTGGACCTGATCTCGGCCCGCTCGTTGGTCAGGTCGAGGGTGATGTCGCCGCTGACCGTGTTGATCCGGACCGTGGGCAGCGTGCTCGCCTGCGCCGTCACGGAGCCGGAGACGGCGTTGACGCTGAGCGCTCCGCGCAGCTCATGGCACTCGACGTTGCCGCTGACCGTGTTGAGGTCGATCCCGCCCGTCAGGTCGGAGAGGGTGAGGGTCCCGGAGACGGTGTTGGCCCGGACGTCGGCGCGGATCCCGCTGATGAGCGCCGTGGCCGTGACAGTGCTGACCGTCGTCCTGGTCTCCACCGGGACGGAGACGCTGATCGTCACCCGGTTGCGGCTCGCGTCGTCGAACTGGCGTCTGATCATCTCGATCACCCCGGAGCCGCTGTCCTTGCCGTGGGTCAGCCGCAGCGTGCGGCCGTCCCAGCTGACCTTCAGCGGCGCGCCCTCGACGCCGGCGACCTCGACGCGCGCGGTCGGGGAGTCGTCGTGCGTCACGACGTCGACGCGCCCACCGACGATGCCCACCTTGAGCGCGGTGACGCGCTCCCGCTCGTCGCCCACGTCGAGCACCCGCGGGCCCTCGATCCGCCATTCCTGTCCCATGTCGTGCTCCTCACGCTGTCCGGCTGCGCGCCTGCCGGAGACCCGGCATACGCGTTATATCGCGTTAGCGAACACGTTATATCGCGTCTCGCCGGAAGCGCAAGTCCTTCCGGTGGCCCGGGGTCAGCCGGTGAGGCGCATCCAGTCGTACCAGCCGCCGTGCAGCACGAGCCAGGCGACGAGGCCGTACCCGGCCTGGCCGGGGTGCACGCCGTCGACGCCGGACCCGAGGTCGGCAAGCCACTGCTCGTGGCCGACGAGGGGGCGGAAGCAGTCGACGTACGTCACCCCGCGCCGGGCGCACACGTCGGCCTGCGCCTCGGCGAGCGCCTGGATCCTGCTGTTGGTGTCCTGGTCGAGGCCGGGCGTCAGCCCGACGACGAAGGTGGCGATGCCGCTCGAGGACGCCTCGTCCAGGACGTTGGCCAGGTTGAGGCGCGAGCGCGCGGTGGTGACCCCGGAGTGGACGTCGCCGACGCCGACGGAGATGGCCAGCCGCTTCTCCGGTCGGTCCCGCCACCGGGGCGCGCACTCCGCGCGCCACCGGGTGACGACGTCCGCGGAGGTGTCGCCGCGCACCCCGAGGTTGTATGCCGTGAGGACGAGGTCCGGGTGGTGGGTGCGCGCGACGACCCGTCCGACCCAGCCCAGGGCTTTCGGGTCGCCGTAGCCGGCCGTCATCGACGCCCCGATGAAGACGAGGCCGATGTCGCGGCGTCCCTCCCCGACGGAGAACTGCGCGCTCGGGTTGAACGACGTCTCGTCCTCGTCGGTGGCGCTGGGGTAGGCCGGTCCGGTGCCTGCGGCAGCGGGGTCGAAGAAGCTCACGTCAGTCCTCGTCGTCGAGTCGCGCCAGCCAGGTGGCCAGGCGTTCCACCGGCACCTCGAACTCGGGGAACAGGTCCACGAACGTGCGCAGCCGCTCGGCCAGCCAGTCCAGGCTGACCTCCTCCCCGCCGCGCCGCCGCGCGAGCTCCTCGATGCCCCGGTCGGTGAAGTACACAGGGGGGAGGGTACAGCGTCCCCCCGCCCGGTGCCCGGGTCGCGCCAGGCTCAGCGGTCGAAGGCCTCGGCCATCAGCCCGGCCTGCTCGATCTCGTGCTTCTTGTGCGAGCCGGTGGCGGGCGACGCGGACGCCTTGCGGGAGACGACCCGCAGCGCACGCCGCTCTCCGTGCGGCGCCATCGCGTCGGGCAGGTTGAGCGCCATGAAGGGCCAGGCCCCCTGGTTGGCCGGCTCGGCCTGCACCCAGACGACCTCGGCGTCCGGGTACTCGGCCAGGGCCCGGGCGACCTCGGCGCCCGGCGCCGGCGCCAGGCGCTCGACCCGGAGGATGGCGGTGGCGCGGTCCGCCCGCTCCGTGCGCTCTGCCTCTAGTTCGTGGACGAGCCGGCCGGAGGCCAGCAGGACCCGGGTCACCGAGCCGGCGTCGAGGCGCTCGCGGTCGGGCAGCACCGCCCGGAAGCCCCCGGAGGTCAGGTCCTCGACGCTGCTGGTCGCCGCCTTGAGCCGCAGCATGGACTTGGGTGTGAAGACGACCAGCGGCCGGCGCGGCCGGGCCTTGGCCTGGCGGCGCAGCAGGTGGAAGTAGGACGCCGGCGTCGACGGGTACGCCACCGTCATGTTGTCCTCGGCGCACATCTGCAGGTAGCGCTCGATGCGGGCGGAGGAGTGGTCCGGGCCCTGCCCCTCGTACCCGTGCGGGAGCAGGAGGACGACGGAGGAGCGCTGGCCCCACTTCTGCTCGGAGGAGGAGATGAACTCGTCGAGGATCGACTGGGCGCCGTTGGCGAAGTCACCGAACTGGGCCTCCCAGAGGACCAGCGCGTCGGGACGCTCGACGGAGTAGCCGTACTCGAAACCCATCGCCGCGAACTCGCTGAGCAGCGAGTCGTAGACCCAGAAGCGCGCCTGGCCCTCGCCGACGTAGAGCAGCGGCGTCCACTCCTCGGCGGTGACCTTGTCGATGAGGACGGCGTGCCGCTGGACGAAGGTGCCGCGCCGGCTGTCCTGCCCGGCCAGCCGGATGGGGGTGCCCTCCTTGAGGAGCGAGCCGAACGCGAGCAGCTCGGCCATGGCCCAGTCGATGCCACCGTCGCGGACCATCTGGGCCCGCCGTTCCATCAGGGCACTCAGCTTCGGGTGCACCGTGAAGCCCTCGGGAGGGTTGACGAACGAGTCACCGATGTGCTGCAGGTCCTCGGCGGGGACACCGGTGTCCTCGGCGAGGGTGGCGGCCCCCGCGTCGTCGTCGGTCTGCGCCGTGGGCTGCTCCAGCCCGCCGTGGCCGTCGACGTCGGTGCTCTCGTCGGCCGGCGCGGAGGGAGCGTCCTTCGTCGCCTCCTTCGTCTCGACGAACACCCGCTCGAGCTGCTGCTGGTAGTCGCGCAGGGCCGCCTCGGCGTCCTCGACCGAGAGGTCGCCGCGGCCGATGAGCGACTCGGTGTAGAGCTTGCGCACCGAGCGCTTGGCCTCGATGAGGTTGTACATCAGCGGCTGGGTCATCGACGGGTCGTCGCCCTCGTTGTGGCCCCGGCGCCGGTAGCACACCATGTCGATGACGACGTCCTTGTTGAAGGCCTGCCGGAACTCGTAGGCGATCTCGGCGACCCGCACGCAGGCCTCGGGGTCGTCGCCGTTGACGTGGAAGATCGGCGCCTGGATCATCCTGGCCACGTCGGTCGAGTAGACCGAGGACCGGGACGCCGCCGGCGAGGTCGTGAAGCCGACCTGGTTGTTGACGACGAGGTGGATGGTCCCGCCGGTCCGGTAGCCGCGCAGCTGCGAGAGGTTGAGGGTCTCCGCGACGACGCCCTGACCGGCGAACGCGGCGTCCCCGTGCATCAGCACGGGCAGCACGGTGAACGCCTCGCCGGCGAGGTCGAGCCGGTCCTGCTTGGCCCGCACGATGCCCTCGAGCACCGGGTCGACCGCCTCGAGGTGGGACGGGTTCGCAGCGAGGTAGACCTTGGTCCGGGCGCCGTGCTCCGAGACGAACTCGCCCTCGGTCCCGAGGTGGTACTTCACGTCGCCCGAGCCCTGGACCGAGCGGGGGTCCTGGGCCCCCTCGAACTCACGGAAGATCTGGCCGTAGGACTTGCCGGCGATGTTGGCCAGGACGTTGAGGCGCCCGCGGTGCGGCATACCGATGCAGACCTCGTCGAGGCCCTCGCCCGCCGCCCGGCAGAGGATCCGGTCGAGCAGGGCGATGACGGACTCCCCGCCCTCGAGGGAGAAGCGCTTCTGCCCGACGAACTTGGTCTGGAGGAAGGTCTCGAACGCCTCGGCGGCGTTGAGCCGGCGCAGGATCCGCAGCTGCTCGTCGCGGGAGGTCTTGGCGTAGGGCACCTCGACCTTGTCCTGGATCCACTTGCGCTGTTCCGGGTCCTGGATGTGCATGTACTCGATGCCCACCGTGCGGCAGTAGGAGTCGCGCAGGATGCCGAGGATGCGGCGCAGCTTGAGGAACGGCTCGCCGCCGAAGCCACCCGTGGCGAAGTGCCGGTCGAGGTCCCAGAGGGTCAGTCCGTGGTTGGTGACGTCGAGGTCGGGGTGACGGCGCTGGCGGTACTCGAGCGGGTCGGTGTCGGCCATGAGGTGCCCACGCACCCGGTAGGCGTGGATGAGCTCCTGGACCCGGGCGACCTTGTTGATGTCGTCGTCGTGGCTGGCCGAGATGTCCTTGACCCACCGCACCGGCTCGTAGGGGATCCGCAGCGCCTCGAAGACCTCGTCGTAGAAGCCGTTGTCCCCGAGCAGCAGCTGGTGGATGACCCGCAGGAACTCGCCGCTCTGGGCGCCCTGGATGATGCGGTGGTCGTAGGTCGAGGTGAGTGTGATGATCTTGCTGACGGCGAGGCGGTCCACCGTCTCGGTGCTGGCCCCCTGCCACTGCGCCGGGTACTCCAGGGCCCCGACGCCGATGATCGCGCCCTGGCCCGCCATGAGCCGGGGCACCGAGTGGACTGTGCCGATGGTGCCCGGGTTGGTCAGGGAGATGGTGGTGCCGGCGAAGTCGGCGACGCTGAGCTTGTTGTTCCTCGCCTTGCGGACGACCTCCTCGTATGCCGTCCAGAAGTGCGCGAAGTCCATCCCCTCGACTGACTTGATGCTCGGCACCAGCAGCTGCCGGGTCCCGTCCGGCTTGGCGACGTCGATGGCGAGACCGAGGTTGACGTGCGCGGGCCGGACGAGGACGGGCTTGCCGTCCTGCTCCCCGAAGGCGTCGTTCATCTCCGGCATCGAGGCGAGTGCCTTGACCAGGGCGAAGCCGATGATGTGGGTGAAGGACACCTTGCCCCCGCGGGACCGGGCCAGGTGGTTGTTGATGACGACCCGGTTGTCGATCAGCAGCTTCGCCGGCACGGCCCGCAGGCTGGTGGCGGTCGGCACGCTGAGCGAGCTCTGCATGTTGGTGACCACCCGCGCTGCCGGACCGCGCAGGGGCCTGACCTCGTCCTCGCTGACCGGGCCGACAGCCTTGGCCGTGGGCACCTCACGGGTCTTGGGCGCACCCGACTTCGGTTCGGTCTCGTTGACGGCAGGC
>JBPCOG010000377.1:0-5472 GCA_051000455.1 Lapillicoccus sp.
CTCTCCGGTCAGCGGGGTGGCTGTCACGGCCGGGCGCTGGGCGCCCTCATCGGACCACTTCGCCGCTGTCGTCCGCGGGAGCGCTCCCCTTCAGGGCCACGTTGTCGCGGACTGCGCCGTTGACCGGAGCCCGCTTGGCCCGCTTCTTTCCCCTGGGCTGCTGGCGCTGCCCGCCGGTCGGTGCTGGCACACCATCGGAGACAGCGGCGTCCGGGGGGACGGCGTCGGCGGGCGTGGTCTCGAGCCCGGGGAGGGCGAACTTCTTGACCTCCTTGCCCTTGCGCTGCTGGCGTTCGTGCAGGGCCCGCTCCGCGGCCGACCCCGGGGCCGGCATCCGACGGATGACATAGAACTGCTGGGCCATCGACCACAGGTTCGTCGTCAGCCAGTAGAGCAGCACCCCGATGGGGAAGTTGATGCCCGAGAAGGCGAAGAAGATCGGCATCAGGTAGAGGATCATCTTCTGCTGCTTCATGAACGGGTTGTCCAGCGCCGAGTCCGGCATGTTCTTGCGCATCAGCTGCCGCTGGGTCGTGAACGTCGTCAGTGACATGAGCACGATGAGCACGGCGGTGAGGATCTTCGTGTTGAGGTCGGTCGCGCCGAGGAAGTGGCTCGACAGTGGTGCCCCGAACAGGTTCGAGCGCTCGATCTGGGCCGCGACGTCCGGGGTGAGCGGCCCGACCGGCTGGTGGTTGCCGTCGGCGATGCTCGGCAGGCTGTTGAGCACCTGGAAGAGCGCGAAGAAGAACGGCGACTGGAGCAAGATCGGCAGGCAGGAGGAGAACGGGTTGGTCCCCGTGTTCTTGTAGAGGGCCATCGTCTCCTGCGTCATCGCCTGACGCGAGTCCGGGTCGGACTTGCCCTTGTACTTCGCCTGGATCTTCTGCATCTCGGGCTGGATCAGCTGCATCCGGCGCGAGGCGTGGATCTGCTTGACGAACAGCGGGATCAGCAGGACACGGACGACAAGGGTCAGGCCGACGATGGACAGCGCCCAGCTCCACCCGCTCGCGGCGGGGATGCCGAGGAACGTCCACACCCGGTGCCAGCCCACCATCAGCCACGCCTCGCCCCACATCAGCGGGTAGAGGATGGTGTTGAAGAAGTCTCCCAATGTAGTCCTCGCTCGTGTGGTGAGGTGTCCTCACCCGATGGACGACGACCGTCCCAGTATGCCGGTCGGCCGCCAGTGCTCAGTGGTGGTGCAGCTCACGCACCAGTCCCGCCTGCTCGACAGTGCCTGCGGCCGCGCTCGCCCTGGGTGGAACGTGGTCGACGCCACCGGGGTTCCATGGGTGACAGCGGCCGAGCCGTCGCAGTGCCAGCCAGCCCCCCCGGAAGGGACCGAAGCGGGTCAGCGCGGTCACGGCATACGCGGAGCAGGACGGGTAGAAGCGGCAGCTCGGGGGGAACAGCGGTGAGAGGAGCAGCTGGTAGAGGCGGACGAGCGCGACCAGCGGGAACGCGAGCAGGCGGGAGGCTCCGGGGCCCCCGCGGGCCCTGACCCCGCTCACCGCTGCGCCGCCGACACGCGCTCGAGGTGCCGGTCGAGCTCGGCGGCGAGCTGCCGGGACGTTGCCGCGACGGCGGCTGGCTGGGCGCGGACAACGAGGTCGGTCCCCGCCGGTATGCCGTTCACCCGCTGCGCCATGAGCGCGCGGAGCACCCGTTTGGTCCGGTTGCGCACCACCGCGCCACCGACGGCCCGGGACACGACGAACCCGATTCGGGGCGGCTGGTCGGCGCGGGCTGCGGAGCGGTTGGCGTGCACCACGACCAAGGCACCTCCGGATCGGGATCGGCCTGGCCCGCAAACCGGGGCCCGGAAGTCCGTGGAGGTGCGCAGACGGTGACGGGCCGGCAGCACCCGGTCCTCAGGCGGACAGCTCGGAGCGGCCCTTGAGACGACGCGCGGCGAGGATCGCCCGGCCGGCGCGGGTGCGCATGCGCAGGCGGAAGCCGTGTGTCTTGGCCCGGCGCCGGTTGTTGGGCTGGAAGGTGCGCTTGCTCACGAGTGGTCTCCGTTGCTCTCAGACCGAGGTCCGAGTGGGTCGTTCCCGGTCCGGCTGCGCGCGGCCAAGCCCATTCCAGCACGTGGGCAGGGCTGACGGGGCGCGAAGATCGGGCACCGACCACGATACGGGAGCCCACCAGCGCGGTCAAACGGGCGGGTTCATGCCAGATTCGCGGCGACTCTCCCCTACACGGCACATTTCCGACAGTATCCCCGGCCGGGGCGACCGCCGCCCCTGGCTGCGGTGTAGTGTCCCGGGGATCCGGGCATGGGTCTGCTGGCAGTCGGCTGACGTGTTGCGCGTGGCTTGTTAGGGTCGCGCACATCCACTGTTCACAGGCTGTGGAGAACCTTGTGGACGGCGGCTCCGATCATGGTCGCCACCTGGTTACGGCGGGCGATATCACGTCATGGTGGAACCAGACTCAGGGCGGTGGCGGGTGACCGAGACGGGTGAGGACTACGGCCGGGTCTGGCAGGACACGCTGACCACGCTCGACAAGGAAGGGCTACCCGCCCAGCAGCGCGCCTTCCTGCGGCTGAGCAAGCTCGTCGGCATCATCGACCAGAATGCGCTGCTCACGGTGCCCAACGACTACACGAAGGACATCATCGAGCAACGGGTCCGCGACCAGGTGACCCGAGCCCTCAGCGGTCAGCTCGCCCGCGAGGTCCGGCTCGCCGTGACGGTGGACTCCACCCTGGTGGACGAGTTCGCGAGCCCCGTGGACGGCTTCGACCAGGAGGACGCCGAGGGGCCATCAGGGCCATCGGAGGGGATGGCACGAACGGTGGCCGACGCCCAGGAACGCGGCCCCGACAGCGGCCCGAACCGCACCGGCGCGGCCCACCACCCCAACGAGGCGGAACGCACCAGGCTCAACCCCAAGTACACCTTCGACACGTTCGTCGCCGGCTCCAGCAACCGGTTCGCCCACGCCGCTGCGGTCGCCGTGGCCGAGGCGCCGGCGAAGGCATACAACCCCTTGTTCGTCTACGGCGACTCCGGCCTCGGTAAGACCCACCTGCTGCACGCCATCGGTCACTACGCCCGCAACCTCTTCCCGCACGTACGGGTGCGGTACGTCAACTCCGAGGAGTTCACGAACGACTTCATCAACTCGATCCGCGACGACCGAGCGGGCAGCTTCCAGGACCGGTACCGCCACATCGACGTCCTCATGATCGACGACATCCAGTTCCTGCAGGGCAAGGTCCAGACCCAGGAGGAGTTCTTCCACACCTTCAACGCGCTGCACAACGCCAACAAGCAGGTCGTCATCACCTCGGACCTGCCCCCCAAGCAGCTCTCCGGCTTCGAGGCCCGGCTGCGCTCGCGCTTCGAGTGGGGCCTGATCACCGATGTCCAACCGCCCGACCTCGAGACCCGCATCGCGATCCTGCGCAAGAAGGCGATCCAGGAGAGGATGTCGGCCCCCGCCGAGGTCCTGGAGTTCATCGGGAGCAAGATCACCACCAACATCCGTGAGCTGGAGGGGGCCCTGATCCGGGTCACCGCCTTCGCCAGCCTGAACCGCCAGCCGGTCGACGTCGGCCTGGCCGAGATCGTCCTGCGGGACCTGATCCCCAGCGAGCAGGCCAGCCAGATCACCGCCGCGACGATCATGGCCCAGACGGCTCAGTACTACGCGCTCACCATCGACGACCTGTGCAGCGGCTCCCGCTCCCGACAGCTCGTCACGGCGCGGCAGATCGCGATGTACCTGTGCCGGGAGCTGACCGAGCTCTCGCTGCCCAAGATCGGGCAGCAGTTCGGCGGACGCGACCACACCACGGTCATGCACGCCGACCGCAAGATCCGCGAGCTGATGGGCGAGCGCCGGGCCATCTACAACCAGGTCACCGAGCTGACCAACAGGATCCGGACGCAGCCCCGCTGACTCCCGGTTATCCCCAACCTGTGGAAAACTCTGTGGAAGGTGGGGATACCGTGCGGCCCGGAGCGGTTGTCCCCAAGCGGGTGTGGACGACCGGTGGACAACCCGGACCCAGCGGGGGACGAAGCGGGCGGAGGGCGCGGTCGGCGTGGACGGCCCCGGTCCGGTGACCGCCCGCCCTCGTTGTCCACAGGACCGGCCTCTGACGATCCACAGGCCGGTGCCGCCGGTCACCTGCGCAGACGCGGGCTGTCCCCAGTGTCCACAGCACCGACGACGACGACGAACCTCCCCATGGATCAGGTCCGCCCCGCGCACGACGCACCGAACCGACTTCCCCGGCGGGTGGTGCGGGGATCCCTGTGCTGGCACTAGGGTCGGAGTCCGATCGACGCACGGCGGTCGGAGGACCTGCGGGACAACGGCGGGCGCCCGGCACGGTACGGGCGTGGGGCCCTGCGCGAAGGGAAACGGATCGTGAAGTTCAGGGTGGAGCGAGATGTGCTGGCGGAGGCGGTTGCGTGGGTCGCGCGCGGCCTGCCGGCCCGTCCGCCCGTCCAGGTGCTGGCCGGTGTGCTCATCGACGCGAGCGAGGAGGGCAGCCTCACCCTGTCCGCGTTCGACTACGAGGTCTCCGCACGGGTCACCGTGCCTGCCGACGTCAGCGAGGGTGGCACCGTGCTCGTGCTGGGGCGGCTGCTCGCCGACATCTCGCGGAACCTGCCCAACCGGCCGATCGACGTCGCCACCGGGGCCAACAGGGTCGAGGTCACCTGTGGGTCCTCGAGGTTCGTCCTGCTGATGATGCCCGCCGACGACTACCCAACCCTGCCCTCCTCACCCGACTCCTCCGGGACGGTGCCGGGCGACCTGTTCACGCAGGCCGTCGCGCAGGTCGCGATCGCGGCCGACCGGGGCGACACGCTGCCCATCCTCACCGGGGTGCGGATGGAGATCGTCGGTGACAAGGTCACCCTCCTGGCGACCGACAGGTACCGCCTGGCGATGCGGGAGCTGACGTGGAGCCCCGCGTCCGCAGGGGCGAACTACGTCGCCCTCATCCCGGCGCGCACGCTGGCGGACACGGCCAAGGCGCTCGGCGCGTCCGGCTCTGTGGCGGTGGCCCTCGGCAGCTCGGCGGGCGGGGACGGGCTCATCGGGTTCGAGGCCGGGCAACGGCGGGCGACGACCAGGCTGCTCGACGGTGAGTACCCGAAGGTGACCTCCATCTTTCCGAGCAGCGTCGACACCGAGGCGGTCATCGACACGGGGGCGTTCGTCGAGGCCGTCAAGCGGGTCGCGCTCGTCGCCGAGCGCAACGCGCCGGTGCGCCTGGCGTTCACGGACGGCCAGGTCGTCATCGAGGCCGGCACCGGCGATGAGACGGCCAGCGCATCCGAGGTCGTGGAGGCGAGCCTGAGCGGTCCCGACATCGACATCGCCTTCAACCCCCAGTTCCTGCTCGACGGGCTGGGTGCCCTCGGCACGGCATACAGCAGGCTCTCCTTCACCCAGCCGAGCCGGCCGGCGGTCCTCAGCGGCCAGCGCGAGGCGGAC
>JBPCOG010000198.1:0-2713 GCA_051000455.1 Lapillicoccus sp.
CTCCGGCTCGAGCTCCCAGATGCCCGCGTCCGGTTCGGTCCAGCGGCTCTCGATGGCAGCGACGCAGGTCTCCACGGCGTTCCAGTCGCCCACGTCCAGCCGGTCCAGTCTCGCGCCGGCAGCGAACAGCAGCAGCGCCTCCCCGAAGTTGTCGAGCTGGAACTGCTTGTTGACCCAGTTCCCGAGGACGTCGGAGCCGCCGGGGTAGCCCGGAAGGTCCAGGTGCCGCTCGTCGGGCACCGGGCCGCCGGTGACCGTGTATGCCGGCTTGAGGTCCGGTCCGTGCTCGTGGAGACGCCCGGACACGAACCGGATGGCGCTGTCGAGCAGGGGGTGCGCCCCGCACGCGGCGACGGCCTCGCCGACGTAGCACTGGTCGCGGATCCACGCGTAGCGGTAGTCGTAGCTGCGGCCCTCCCGCGCCCGCTCGGGCAGTGACATGGTGGCGGCCGCCACCATGGCGCCGGTGTGGCTCGTCATCCCCAACAGCACCGCATAGGACTGGCGGGCGTCGTCCGGGGCGATGGTGACCTCCAGGTCCGGGACCGTCCTGCGCCAGGCGTTCTGGGTCGCGTCCCACAGGCGGGACGGGTCAGGGGGCGGGCCCCCGAGCGCCTGCCGCGAGATCTCCAGGACGAGGTCATGGTGCCCGCCCTGCTCGACCTCGATCTGCGCCGCGAGCCACCCGTCGTCCTCGTCGTGCTTCGCGTGCTGCGCCCCGGACCAGCGCAGGGACAACGGTCCCGCGGTGGCCGTCCAGACCCCGTCCTCGCGGTGAACCTCGCTCATCGAGTGCTCGCCGAAGCCCGGACGGACGGACAGCAGCGCCCGCACCCGGGCCGTCCCGTGCGCCGCGATGATGCGCCGCAGGATGACGACCGTGTCGGGGTCGCCGGGGTAGGCCAGTGCCTCCCGGCACTCGACGACCCCGTCCGTGCACGTCCACCGGCTGCGCCAGATGAGGGTGCCGTCCTCGTAGGACCCGCCCCACACGTACCGGTCGGCGGTCGGGCTCACCGCGTAGAGGCCGGGGCCGCCGATGAGCGAGGAGAACACGGCGTCGTCCTGCCAGCGGGGCGCGCACATCCAGGCGACCTCGCCGCGGGGGCCGAGCAGGGCGCCGCGCTCCCCGTCCGCGAGCAGCGCGTAGTCCCGCAGGACCTGTGGGGGGTATGGGGAGGAGGATGCCGCCGTCACTGGTCTCCTTTGCCGTGGTTGCGCTCAGCCGACCCGGAACGGCTCGGCGTCGCTCGTGCGCAGGGTCAGCCCGAGTCCCGGTGCGTCGTCCCGGGGACGCACGGTACCGCCCGACGGCGAGAGCGTGCCGTCGAAGAACATCTCCTCGATCCGCACGTGGTCGTGGAACCACTCGAGGTGCCGCAGGTTGGGGATGGTGGCGCCGACGTGGGCGTGCAGGTGCGGCCCGCAGTGGGCGGACAGCGCCAGACCGAAGGACGCCGCCACCGCAGCAGCCCGCAGCCACTCGCTGATGCCGCCGCACCGGGACACGTCGGCCTGCAGGCAGTCCACCGCTCCGGCCTCGCACATCCGGCGGAAGTAGGTGAGGTCGTAGCCGTACTCTCCCGCCGCGACGTCGGGCAGCACCGCGTCCCGGACCTCGCGCAGGCCGGCGAGGTCGTCCGAGGAGACCGGTTCCTCGAACCAGCGCACGTCGAGGTCGCGGGCCTGCTCCATGACCCGGATCGCCTGCTTGCGCTGGTACCCGCCGTTCGCGTCGACGAACAGCTCCACCTCCGGGCCCGACCGGGTGCGGACCTGGCGCATCCGGTCGAGGTCGCGGGGCACGTCATGGCCCCACGACTGCCCGATCTTGATCTTGACCCGGGGGATGCCCTGCTCCAGCCAGCCGTCGAGCTGCCGGTCGAGCTGAGCGGCGTCGTACGTCGTGAACCCGCCGCTGCCGTAGACGGGGACCTCGGCGCGCACCGCCCCGATGAGGTGGTGCAGCGGCAGGCCGAGCAGCCGCGCCTTGAGGTCCCACAGGGCCACGTCGACCGCCGAGACCGCGTAGCCGACCAGGCCCACCCGACCGGTGTTGCGCACCAAGCGCACCATGGCGTCCAGTGCCCCGCCGACGTCGAGGGCACTTCGCCCGGTGACCGCACCGGCAAGCGTGTCCCGGACGACCTGGGCAGCGGCGGCCGGGGCGTACGTCCAGCCCAGCCCGGTCACCGGCCCGGACCGGGCGAGGGCCAGCACCATCGTCGTCGAGTCCCACGTCAGCGTGCCGTCGCCCTCCGGGGCGTCCGTCGGCACGGTGTAGGCCCGGACCTCGACCGAGTCGACGCACGGTGCGACATGGTCCGCCGGCGACATCAGCCATCCCGGCCGGGGAGGATCTCCGCCGCCTTGGTCTTCAGCCCCTCCTTGATGACGCCCCAGCGGTTCTCGTCGCCCTTGAGCAGTGCCTTCGCGGTGTCCTTCATCTGCGCGAGCGTCGCGTGCGGCGGGATCGGCGGGACGTCGGGGTCCACGTGGACGTCGAGCACCGTGGGCCGGTCCGCGGCGAACGCGCGTTCCCAGGCCGAGGGCAGCTGCTCCGGGTCGGTGACCGTGATCGCCTGCAGCCCGAGGCTCTGCGCGAACGCCGCGTAGTCGACGTCCGGCAGGCGCTGCGACTCCTCGAACGCCGGCGACCCCTCCATGGCCCGCATCTCCCAGGTGACCTGGTTGAGGTCGTTGTTGTGCAGGA
>JBPCOG010000359.1:0-2077 GCA_051000455.1 Lapillicoccus sp.
AACCGGGCAAGAAGCGCAGGCGGGTGTTCCGCCGCCGCCCGGAGCAGACGAGCGACGACACCAACGCCGGCTGGGGGGAGCGCCCGGACGCGGGTGCTCACGACGACTGGCTGCTCGAGCAGCGGCCGCCGCACTGGGAGTGAGCGGTGGCCGCGCACCGGGCGGTCAGTGACCCCGTACCGCGAGGACGAAGCCGGACCCCCCCGCCTGGGCGGACAGGGAGACGGCGACCGCCTCTGCCTGCGCTGCCGTGAGAGCCAGCACGACCCTCGCGATGCCGCCCGTACCAGCTCCGGCCCCCGCAGGTCCTTCCGCCTGGGGCCGGCTGAGGGTGAGCACCGGCGCGGCGTCCGCCACCTGTCGCCCGGTGCTGGTCGCGAAGACGTCGACGCGGTCCCCGGGCTGCAGCGCCGAGAGGATGCCGGGGTCGATCAGGGGCACGCTCACGGCCAGCCGACCCGGCGGCAGCCCGGCGAGCTGGCCCACCCCCTGCACCCGCCCAGGGGTGAGGATCTCCCCCGTGGCGATGGGTGACGCGGCGACCCGTCCGACGGCGAGGTCGAGCCGATCGAGGGCCGTCGCCGGCCGATGTGCCGCCGCTCGGCGCTCGAGCGCGAGGTCTGCGGCCGAGAGGGTCGCGCCCACGGAGACGTCGCGCGCCGCGACGACCACCGTCTCGCCGGCGAGGTCCGCCCGTGGGCGGAGGGCGTCGGTCACCTGCCACACGCCCGTCCCGGCCAGGGCGGCGCACAGGACGCGCAGCAGGCGGACGCGTCGCCATCGCGCCCGGCGGGACGGCGCGGCCAGCCGGGTTCGCCACGGTGCTGAGCCCGACCGGCCGTCCCCGGGGCCCGCGCCGGAGGCGGTGCCGGGCGACGTCGGCCGGAGGGGTGTCCAGGTCTCGTTCACGGCAGGGCGAAGGGCAGCGTCAGGCCGTCAAGCGCCCGGCGGCACGCGCAGGCTGCGGAGGCATCCGGCTCGGGCGCGGGCATCTCGGAGATCGCGTCGGACAGCAGGGTCTTGAGGCCGGCGATGTTGTCGGCGAACACCCGCAACACCTCCTCGTGGGTGACGCCCTCCGCGCCCTCGACGCCTGCGTCGTGGTCGGTGACCATCGCCACCGTGGTGTAGCAGAGGGCGAGCTCACGGGCGATGGCCGCCTCGGGCATCCCGGTCATCCCGACGACCGACCATCCCGCCTGCTGATGCCAGCGGCTCTCCGCCCGGGAGGAGAAGCGCGGCCCGTTGACGACGACGAGGGTGCCCCCGTCAGCCACGGGCAGGCCTGCGGTCCGGGCTGTGCCCACGACCACCTGACGCCCCCGCGGGCAGTAGGGGTCGGCGAAGCCGACGTGCACCACCGCTCCCTCCTCGGCGTACACGGTGTGCTCGCGTCCCCACGTGCGGTCGACCACCTGGTCCGGGAGGACGAGGGTGCCCGGCCCGAGCTCGGGCCGGAGGGAACCGACCGCACAGGGCGCGAGAACCTGGCGGACCCCCACCGCGCGCAGCGCCCACAGGTTGGCGCGGTAGTTCACCCGGTGCGGCGGGAACCGGTGGCCCTGACCGTGTCGCGCGACGAACGCCACCCGCCGGCCCTGCACCTCGCCGACGACGACATCGTCGCTCGGGGGGCCGAACGGGGTCTGGACCGGCACCTGCTCGGCCTCACTGAGGAACTCGTAGAAGCCCGAGCCGCCGATGACACCGATCTCGGCTCGGGCAGCACTCGTCACTGGGAGGGAGGACATGGGCCGAGCCTATGCGGGCCTCCCGCCGCCCCGGATGCCGGCGGCCGGGGCCGTGGATGGCGGGACGCGAGGTCTGCGCCTGTGGACGGTCCGGCGGACCTGCCGCGGGCGCCGGAACGCGTTGTGCCCCCGGCCCGGGCGTCCTCGCCCGCCTAGCCGGTGGGCTTCGAGGACGAGCGCCTCACCGAGGCGTTACCGGATGAGCCGCTGCCGGATGAGCCGCTGCCGGATGAACTGCTGGCCGATGAGCCACTGCCGGATGAGCTGCTGCGGGATGAGCCCTTGTCCCTCGCGCCACCACCTGACGAGCCCTTGTCGGACGAGCC
>JBPCOG010000021.1:0-3893 GCA_051000455.1 Lapillicoccus sp.
TTGTTGGATTTCCCTCCACGGTCGGGTTGCGCCGGAGGCGCTCGGGGCTTTCGCGGCCCCCGCTGCCACGGAACGGCCGAGCTCGGCCGGCTCGACGACCCGGACCTGGCCACCCATCCGCCACACCAGGCGGCGCAACCAGCCGGGGTCCGCGGTCCGAAGGGTGACCCGTCGACGACCGTCTGTCACGTCCTCGACGGACTCGGTCGGGTAGTAGTCCACGATCCACGCCGCCGTCCGGTCCACCTCGAGAACCACGGTGAGGTCGTCCTCCCGCGGGACGAAGACGGCGCCGCCGAGGTCCCGGGGCTGGGCGTGCGGCGGTGGGGAGCCGTCGACGTCCAGGACGTCCATGCCCTGGATCCGGTCGAACCGGAACAGCCGGACGTCCGTCGCCCGGTGGCACCAGCCCTCGAGGTACCACCGGGAGTCCAGGCTGACCACGCGCATCGGGTCGACATCGCGCTCACTGACCTCGTCCCGGCCCGGCACGAGGTACTGCAGGTGCAGCCGTCGGCGCCGCTGCAGCGCGTCCCGCGCCCGGGAGAGCAGCTCCTGCTGCGCCCCGTCGTCGATGGTCACCTGCATCCGGGAGCTCGCCTCGCCGACCGTCCCCGCGGCGGCCTCGAGCTTGGCCAGCGCCCGGTGCACGGCGTCGCGCTCGGTGATGCCCGGGGTGGCGGCCAGTGCGCGCAGGCCGACGATCAGGGTCACCGCCTCGTCGACCGTGAGACGCAGTGGCCGGGCGATCGTGTCGGCGTTGCCGACGAAGACCTTGCCGTCCTCCCAGTCCGCCTCGATGAGGTCGTCCGGCATACCGCCGGGTGTGCCGCAGAGGAACAGCAGGGCCAGGTCCGACTCCAGCTGCTCCCTGGTGACCCCGAACTCTGCCGCCGCCACCTCCACGTCGACGCCCTGATGGGCCAGCAGCCACGGAACCATGGTCAGCAGCCGCGACAGGCGCGTCGTCGCAGACTCCGCCGCGGCCCTGCCGCTCGCGCTCACGACACCACCTCCTCGCCGGTATGCCGTGCCAGCGCGCCGCGCAGCCGGCGGACGACCGCCGCGCGCAGCTCCTCGGGCTTCTCGACGACGACGTCCGGACCGAAGCCGCTGATCTCGTCGGCGAACTGCTCGACGTCGGAGTAGTCGAGGTCGACGAGCGACCACCCGTCGTCGCCCTCTCCCACGGTGCGGGCCCGACGGCGCAGGACGTTCCCCGTGCCCGGGCGGATCCGCAGGACGGCGGGTTGCGGCTGGCCGCTGACGGGGTCGAAGACCGAGATGAGCGCCTTGGGGTCGTGGTCGGCCGGGACGACGTAGCCGCCGGCGCTGCCCGTCGACCGGACCGCGCCCTCGATCCGGCTGAGCCGGAACACCCGTTCCGCGTCCCGCTCGAGGTCGTGACCGGTGAGGTACCACCGGCCCCGCCACCAGGACAGGGCCCAGGGCTGGACGGACCGGACCGAGCTGTCGCCCTCTGGCTTGCGGTAGGTGAAGCTGATGGGCTGGCGGGCGAAGGCGGCCCTGCGGACGGGGTCGAAGGCCGCCTCCGCCGTGCGGACGCGCGGCTCGATGCCGACGAGTGAGGAGTCGTCGAGCTCGACGCCAGCAGAACGCAGCTTGCGCAGGGCGGCGGTCGCGGACCCGGCCAGGCTCGCCTGGGTCCACGCGCGCCCGGCAAGACCCAGCGCCGCCACCTCGTCGGGCTCGAACGCGATCTCCGGCAGGGCGTACTCGCGCTGGTCGATGCGGTAGCCGACCTCGTCGTCGAACAGGGGGTCGATGACGCTGGTGACGAGGGGGATCCCCAGCTCCCGCAGCTCGTCCTTGTCGCGCTCGAACATGCGGTCGAACGCCTCGGCCGAGGCGGTGTCCTGGTACTGCGGAACCGAGCTGCGGATCCGCGCCTTGGACAGCGGCCGCCGGGTCCAGAGGAGGCAGATGATGAGGTTCAGCAGTCGCTCGGTCTTCGCGGCGGCCGTCGGGTGGGCAGTCACAGGAGAAACCCCAGTCCTCGTTCATGGTGCGAACGGCGTCATCGTGGAAGGCCGTTCCCGACGCTACCGGACTCAGCTCGGCTCTGCCCCGGCTGCTCGTCCACCGGCGCTGTGGCGCGCGCTGTCCTGGACCGCCGGGAACGTCCGGGACCGGCTCAGTGGACGTCCACGAGGTCGACGACGAAGACGAGCGTCGCCCCCGGTCCGATGGCGGCGCCTGCGCCCCGGTCGCCGTAGGCGAGGTGCGCCGGAATGGTCAGCCTGCGTCGGCCGCCGACCCTCATGCCGACGAGACCTTGGTCCCAGCCCTTGATGACCCGACCCTGGCCCAGCGGGAAGTCGAGTGGGGACCCCCGGTTCCAGGAGGAGTCGAACTCCTCGCCCGTGGCGAAGGTCCACCCCGCGTAGTGGGCGCTGACGGTGTGCCCGGCCCTCGCCTGCTCGCCGTCACCGTCGATGAGGTCCTCGACCACGAGGTCGATGGGCTCCTCCTCGCCCGGGAAGTCCAGCTCCGGCTTGCGGCGGTTCGGGTCGAGTGCCATGTCGGGTCTCCTTGGTGGGAAGGGGCTGCGGGACGGTTGCCAGCGTGAGCGGTCAGGCTGCGTCGAGGATGTCGATGACGAAGACGAGCGTGTCGGTGCCGGCGATCTTCGGTGGGCTGCCCTTGTCGCCGTAGCCGTCCTTGGGCGGGACGATGAGCAGGACGCGCGAGCCGACGGTCTTGCCGGTGAGGCCCTTGTCCCATGCGGGGATGACACCGCCGGAACCGAGGGCGAACTCGATGGGCTCCTTGCGCTGCCAGGACGAGTCGAACGTCGAGCCGTCCTTCCACAGCACGCCGGTGTAGTGCGCGACGACGGTCTGACCCTGCTTGACCTCCCGGCCCGCCCCCTGGACGAGCACCTGGCTGACCATGTCCGTCGGTGGCGCGGACTGCGGAACGGTGGTCGCAGGACCGGCGGCCGCGTCGAAGGTCACCGTCGGATGACCCGGGACGGGCGGCACGGCGGTCCCCTGCGCGCTGCCCAGCGGGGTGGTCACCGAGAGGATGTCGGCCACGACGACGAGGTCGTCCCCGGGCCCGATGCCGGCCTCCTTGCGACCGGCGGGGCCGAATGCCTCTGCAGGGGGGATCGCGAACAGGATGCGGGAACCGGCCCTGACGCCGGTGAAGGCGCTGAGGAGCCCGGGGATGGTCTGCCCGCTGCCGAGGCGGAAGTAGGAGCCCTGGGGGTCCTCATAGTTGCTGTCGAGCTGCTTGCCGTCCTTGCCGACGAAGAGGGTCTGCTTGACGCTGACGGCGTCCCTGCTCGTGCTCTCCGGGCCGGAGCCTTCCCGCAGGACCTTCACGGTCGTCGAGCTCACCACCACCGGGGTCTTGGCGAACTGTGCCGTCGGGGTCTTGGCAGGGTCGGTTCCGTTGACGGTGATCGTGTCGAGCACCTTGAGGTCCTCGGGCTTGTTCTGCGGCTTGCCGACCACAGCCGGACCGGCTGCGCCGGAGGGACGCCCGGTGGCCGACGTGGTCGCGCCCCCGCCTGCGCCGGGCGAGGCACAGCCGGCCAGCAGGGCAACCGACAGCGTGACCGCGCTGACGGCCGCCTTCGTGGTGATGCGCACGCGGAAGAACCTTCGATCGGGATGACTTGGGGTCCGGTCACTCTAACCCGGCGCCCTGTGCCGCGCGGTGCGGGCGTCGGTGGGGGGCCCACGGGGCGAAGCCCCCCGTGCGGTGCGGGCGTCGTTGGGGCGTGGTTGGGGGGGCCCTTTGGGGGCGGAGCCCACATGCGTCTACATGCTGTCGAGGAACAGCTGGACCCGGGCGTCAAACGGGGCGAAGGGGTCCTTGCACAGCACGGTCCACTGAGCCTGGTCCTTGAGGTTGGGGTGCAC
>JBPCOG010000078.1:0-5426 GCA_051000455.1 Lapillicoccus sp.
AGGAGCCCGAGGCTTCGCCACCGGCTGTCTGTTCAACCGGCACCGGAGCCTTACCCACTTCACCTGCGGCTACGCTCGGTTGTCAGCACCGATCTTGATGTCGTCCCTGCTGGGTTCGGGGACGACCCGGCGGGTAAGGAGGTGCGGTGAGCACGCAGGAGACAACGCGAGCGCAGCAGGCCGGCTCCGACCGGACGCTGTTGCCGACGATCCGGGTCGCCTCGGTGCCCGCCGGACACGTCTACGTCCGCCACCTGTCGAGCCCGGAACCGGCCGGCGCCCGCCCGGATGTCGTCCGCCTGCCGGACCCGTCGCCCGGGGCGGACATCCCGGATGCCCAGTGGTGGCCGCCGCCGATGCTCGAGCCCCGCTGGGTGTACGAGCACGCCGACGAGTTCGACGTGTTCCACGTCCACTTCGGTTTCGACGCCCGCACCCCCAAGGACATCCGGGCGCTGGTCCAGGCCCTGCGCGCGCACGGCAAACCGCTGGTCTACACCGCGCACGACCTGCGCAACCCCCACCACGACGAGCGCGGGCTGCACGACGACGCGCTGGACGTCCTCGTGCCCGCCGCGGACGCACTCGTCACCCTCACCGAGGGCGCCGCTCGCGAGATCCGGACCCGCTGGGGGCGTCGGGCGCAGGTGCTGCCACACCCGCACGTGGTGGAGGAGCCGACCCTCTCGCGACCGCGACCCCGGCCGGAGCGGGACGACTTCGTCGTCGGCGTGCACATCAAGAGCCTGCGCCCGAGCATGGACCCGCTGCCCGTGGTCGAGGCTCTCGCGGGCGTCGTCGCCGGGCTGCCGGGCGCCCGCCTCCGGGTGGACGCGCACACCGATGTCATGTCGCCGAGCCACCCTCGCTACGCGCCGGAGGTGGCGACCGGTCTGCGGGACGCGGAACGGCGGGGCCGCCTCCAGCTGTCGGTGCACGACTACTTCAGCGACGCCGAGCTGTGGGACTACTTCCAGTCCATCGACCTGTCCGTGCTGCCGTACCGGTTCGGCACCCACTCCGGGTGGCTGGAGGCATGCTGGGACCTCGGCACGAAGGTGCTCGCGCCGACCGTCGGGTACCTCACTGAGCAGCGCACCGTCCTGCGCTACCCGGTCACCCCCACCGGTCCGGATGAGCAGGCGATCCGTGAGGGCGTCCTGGAGGCGTATGCCGACCGGTCCCCCTGGCGCGCCCGCCCGGCCGCCCGGATGCAGGAGCGGCGCCTCATCGCTGCCGCGCACCGGGACCTCTACGAAGGAGTTCTCAACCGGGTGTCCCTCCGATGACGCACGTCGTCCTCATCGCCCACGCCCGCCACCCGGTCCGGGAGCCGTTCGCCGGCGGACTGGAATCGCTGACGGCACGTTTGGCTGGACGGCTGCGCGATCGCGGCGTGCAGGTGACCGTCTTCGCGGGACCCGGCTCGGAGATGACGCCCCCCGCGCAGATCATGACCGTGCGGGAGCTGCAGCTGAGTGCGGCGGCGCGGCGGGACGTCTCGATGCCGGAGGAGGAGCACCTTCGCCAGCACCACGCCTACTTGCAGGTCATGGTGGAGCTCGGGCGACGCGCCGATGTCGACGTGGTGCACAACAACTCCCTCCACTACCTGCCCATCGCCATGGCCACCACGGTGCCGGCCCCCATGCTCACCACGCTGCACACCCCGCCGACGCCGTGGCTCGAACCCGCCATCGGGCTGATGGACACGTCACGGGCCCGGTTCGTCGCCGTGAGCGTCTTCACCGCCCGGTCCTGGTCCCACGTCGTCGCGTCCCGGGTGATCCGCAACGGGGTCGACGTCGACCAGTGGCAGCCCGGCCCGGGCGGCCCGGACCTGGTCTGGTGCGGGCGGATCGTGCCGGAGAAGGCGCCGCATCTGGCCATCCTCGTGGCGCGGGCCGCCGGGCGCCGGATCCAGCTTGCCGGACCCCTCTCCGACCGGGCGTACTTCGACGCCCGGGTCGCCCCCCTGCTGGGCGAGGACGCACGGTATGCCGGCCACCTGGACACCGTCGCCCTCGTCGCCCTCGTGGGCAGCAGTGCCGCGATGCTCGTCACCCCGGTATGGGACGAGCCCTACGGACTGGTCGCCGCGGAGTCGCTGGCCTGCGGCACACCCGTCCTGGGTTTCGCCCGCGGGGGCCTGCCGGAGGTGGTCGACGACAGCTGCGCCCGCCTGGTGCAGTGTGACGCCTCCGGGGACGCCGACCCGGAGAACGCCGCGGCGGGCCGCGCCGCGGAGGCTGCCGCTGTCCAGGCTGCCGCAGCCCTCGTCGAGGACGTCGTGCGCCTGGACCGGGGCGCGGCAAGGGAGCGCGCCGTCACCGCGTGCTCATTGGACACCATGGTCGACGACTACCTGCAGATGTACGCCGAGATGGCGCCGGAACCTGCCTTCGCATGATCGGGTACTACGTGCACCACCGGGGCATGGGACACCTCACCCGGATGAGGCTGGTCACTGCCCACCTGTCCGAACCGGTCACGGTGCTCAGCACGCTGCCCCGCCCCTGGGTGGCGGCCGCGTCGCCTGGGACCGAACCCGGCTGGGTCCAACTGCCTTCCGACGACGCCTTCGAGGGGGCGGACGGTGCCGTGTCCGAGGTCGGCGACGTCACCGCAGGAGGAGTCCTGCACTGGGCGCCCGCCCTGCACGACGGACTACGGGAACGGATGGCGCGGGTCGCCGCCTGGGTGCAGGAGGAGCGACCCACCCTCGTGGTCGTCGACGTGTCGGTGGAGATCGCGCTGCTGGTGCGGCTGATGGGTGTTCCGGTGGTGCTCGTGGCCATGCGGGGGAACCGGCGGGACCGGGCGCACACGAGTGCCTACGACCTGGCCGAGGCACTGATCGCCGCATGGCCCGCCGACGTGCCCGAGCCCGGCTGGCCGCCGTCCTGGACCGCCAAGACCTGGCATGTGGGCGGCTTCTCGCGCTTCGACCGGGCCGCCGTCCGAGCCGGCTGGGCCGGCCCCCGCCTCGGGGTCCACCCCGGTCCGAGGGGGCCGGACGTCGAGGCGGACGCTCCGCCGGCGAAACGGCGGGTGCTGCTCGTCTGGGGGAGCGGTGGTTCGGACATCGGTGCGGCGGACGTCGAGGCCGCCCGGGCCGCGACCCCGGGCTGGGACTGGACGGTGTGCGGCGGACCCGGGGGGCCGGGGCGATCAGACGTGTGGTCCGAGCTGCGCGCGACCGACGTGGTCGTTGCGCACGCCGGCGAGGGCGTGGTCGCGGAGGTGGCGGCCGCCCGGGTGCCCGCGGTCGTCGTCGCCCAGGCACGACCCCACAACGAGCAGCTGCACACCGTCGCCGCGTTGACCGGCGCCGGCCTCGCAGTCGGCCTGCCGAGCTGGCCCCACCCGCACCAGTGGTCCGCAACCCTGCAGCAGGCGCTCGATCTGGGCGGAGACGGCTGGGACCGGTGGTCCACCGGGCACGGGGCGCGCGGCGTCGCGACCCACCTCGAGCAGCTGGTCCGGACTCTCGAGCGACGGGGGAGCGCGGCCGGCGGCGGTCCTCAGCCGCTGCGCCCGTGAGGACGGCGGTCGTCACCCTCGCCTCCGGACGGCACGACCACCTCCTTGCCCAGCAGCAGGGTCTCCTCGCGGGGACGGTCATGCCCGACAACTACGTGGTGGTCGCCATGGACGATCCCGAGCTGGCCGGCTCGGTGGCGACCGGACCGCTCGCTCTGGGCCGTCCCGCAGGCACCCGAGTGCACGTGGCCGACGTTCCGCTGCGCGATCCCGTCAGCGGACTGGAGGTCTCCCGGCATACCGCGGGCGCGGAGCTCCCCCTTGCTGCCGCGCGCAACCTCGGCGCCCGGGTCGCCACCTGCGCAGGCGCCAGCCTCCTCATCATGCTCGACGTGGACTGCATCCCCGGGCGGCGGCTCGTCGCCACCTACCAGCGGGCGGCTCGCCGTCTCGCCGCCGAGCGCGGGCCAACGCTGCTGTGCGGGCCGGTCGCGTACCTTCCACAACCCTCCCCCCACCGCAGCACCTACGACCTGGACAGCTTGGCCACCCTGGCCACGGCGAACCCCGCGCGTCCGGTTCCAGCGCCCGGCGAGCTCGTCCGCACTGACGACCTGCGCCTGTTCTGGTCCCTCTCGTTCGCCATGACCGCCGACGACTGGGACCGGGTGGGCGGTTTCGACGAGGTGTACGTCGGCTACGGCGGCGAGGACACCGACTTCGGGCAGCGCGTCGAGACGGCCGGTGGCGCGATGTACTGGACGGGCGGCGCCGATGCCTACCACCAGCACCACGCGTCCAGCGACTCCCCGGCGCAGCACCTGGCGGCCATCGTCCGCAACGCCAACCTGTTCCACGACCGGTGGGGGTGGTTCCCCATGGGGGGCTGGCTGGCGGAGTTCGCCGAGCGCGGCCTGGCCCACGAGCAGGCGGACGGACGTGGCTGGAGGACCGGACCCGACCCCGGTATGCCGGGCTAGGGGCTCGCGCTGCCGAGACGCCAGGTTCGCCGGGGGTCGCGGAGACCATCGCGCTGAGGCGGGCGGCCGGCGGCCGGCTCAACAAGGCGCAGGGACCGGTTCACCACCGGAGCCGATTCTGGGAAACTGGACCCATGACGAAGCAGCAGGGCACGGTCCGGGCCTGGGTGAACGGCCGGACTGTCGGCCCCGACACGCCCGTCCTCACGGCACTGGACCACGGCGTGACCGTCGGTGACGGGGTGTTCGAGACCCTGAAGGTCGTCGACGGCCACCCGTTCGCCACGACCCGGCACGCCCGGCGGGTCGACCGTTCCGCGGCCGGTCTGGGCCTCGGCCCGGTTGACCACGACGTCATCGCCGACGGCGTCGCGGCGGTGCTCGGCCACGGTCCTGCCATCGGCTTCGGGCGGCTGCGCTACACGGTCACGGGTGGGCAGGGACCACTCGGGTCCGACCGGTTCGACTCGCCGTTGACCTACATCGTCACCGCCGCCCCGCAGTCAAGACCCCCCGCGTCGGGCAAGGTCACCGTGGTGCCCTGGAGCCGCAACGAGCGGAGTGCCACCGCGGGACTGAAGACGACCTCATACGCCGACAACGTCGTGGCCCTCGCCCGGGCCAGACAGGTCGGGGCCGTCGAGGCGCTCTTCGGCAACACCCGCGGAGAGCTGTGCGAGGCGACCGGCTCCAACGTCTTCGTCGTCCTCGACGGCGAGCTGTTCACCCCGCCGACCGGTTCGGGCCCGTTGGCGGGCATCACTCGCGAGCTCGTCATCGAGTGGTGTTCGTCGGAGGGTCTGCCGGTGCGGGAGGAGGCGCTGCCGATGTCGGTTCTCGACGAGGCGGACGAGGTCTTCCTCACCAGCTCGACCAGGGACGTCCTGCCAGTCCACGCGGTGGACGACCGCACGCTCGAGCCGGGGCCACTGACCGCCACGGTCGCCGCCATCTTCGCGTCCT
>JBPCOG010000432.1:0-2253 GCA_051000455.1 Lapillicoccus sp.
TTTGACGGGGGAATCCCTCTCGGGGGGGGGCGTGGAGAGCCTTTCTTTTGTTGGTTGGTTGTCTCCCGGGGTCGGCGGGGGCCCCCCCCGGGGCGCCGGGGGCCAGACCGAGCAGAACCGGCACACAGGAGGGTCCCCAGTGTCCAGACCGTTCCCAGCACACCGGACGCCCCGGTGGGCAGCGGGGCCCGGACGGGTCTCCCGCAGGGTCCGGGTCGCCCTCTCGGCCGCGGTGCTCGCGGGACTGGCGCTGCCGGCATACGCCGCGCCGAGCTCCGGTGGAGACGGTGCCGGGGCCGCCGTGCGAGCTGCTGGGGCGGACGCGTCGGTGCGCCTCGACCCTCGTCACCGCAGCGGTGGCGTCGTCCCACAGAACTTCGTCGGGCTCAGCGTCGAGTGGTCGCTGGTCGAGCGGTACATGGGCCCGAGCGCCCGTCCGGCGTTCGCCAACCTGTTGGGCAACCTCGGCACGGGCGTGCTGCGCATCGGCGGCTCGTCGCAGGACGTCATGCCCTTCGAGCCCGGCTCGCCGAACACGAACCGCGTCATCACCGCCGAGGATCTCGGCTTCATCCGGGCCACGCTCGACCGGACCAACTCCGGTGACGCCGCGGGCGCTCGCCCCTCGTGGGGTGTCGTCCTCGGCACGGCGATGGCCCCACCGAGCGACAAGAGGCCGTTCGTCAGCCCCGAGCACGCCCGGACGTTCGTCACTCAAGGGGTGGCGCCGGCCTTCCCCGGGGATGCGGCCCGGGCCGTCGTCGGCATCGAGCTGGGCAACGAGCCGGACCTGTCCTACGGCACCAGCAGGTATGCCGGGTACCTCCAGGACCTGCGGACCTACTCCGCACCGGCGGTCACCGGCCCGTTCCCCGTCATCGCGCCGAACACCAGCGAGGACATCCTGCCCTGGGAGCGCATCGCGGCGGGCCCCACCCGGTACTTCTGGAACTGGCCGGAGATCCTCGACACGTTCGCTCCCCAGGCACTGGCCCGCCCCGGCGAATTCGGCGCCTACGCCAGCGACCACTTCTACCCGCTGGCCCGCACCTGTTCGGACAAGACGCCGTACCGGTGCCCCTCCATCCCGGCCCTGCTCTCCGAGCAGCACCTGGACAGCCTCGAGTACGAGGTCTATACGCACGCCGGGCAGGCTCGTCAGCGGGACCTCGGCTACCGCCTCGAGGAGACGAACACCGCCGCCGGGCGCGGCGCCGACGGAGTGAGCAACGTCGCCGCAAGCGCCACCTACGCCCTCGACATGCTGTTCACCGCACGGTGCCCGCAGCCGCCGGATGCCCCGTCGGCGAACGCGGACTGCGGGACCGGCGCGCTCGGCGTCAACCTGCACAACGCGGAGGTGCGCGCGTTCTTCGCACCCGAGGAGGGGAACGCGTACTACAACGCGGTCAACTACGACCCGTCCCCGGCCATGGGTGCGCCCAGCGCCGCGCCCGAGTACTACGCCCTGCTGCTCTTCGCGCAGCTGGCGCAGGGGACCACCGGCCTGCGCCCGGTGCCGGTGACGACGAGTGACGCGTCGACCGGGTTGGTCAAGGGCTGGCAGGTGCAGGGGGACGCGGCGGAGCGGCGGCTGTTCCTCATCAACAAGAGCGACCACCCGGTGACGGTCGCCGTGGCGGCACCCGCCTCGTCGGCGCTCGTGGACCGGATGACGCCCTACGACCCGACCGGCGCCGGCAGGACTCTGGATGCCGCTGCGGTGCGCATCGACGGGAGGCAGGTTGCGGCGGACGGGACGTGGCCGGGTCTGCGCCCGTCCGAGCAGCTGATCACCGGCGGCCAGCTGCGCGTGACGCTCGGGGCCGGCGAGGCGGCCGTGGTCAGCGTCCACCGCAAGGCCTGACCGGGTCCCCGCCGACCACCACGACACGACCACCAGGACACGATCACCACGAGCACGATGACGAGGGAGTCAGAGACATGAGCAGAACAGCGACCGAGCGTGTCGGATACGGTCCCCAGGCCCGGGCGTCCGCTGCGCCCGGACCCTCCCGCCGCCCGCGCGGACTCCAGAGGGCGGCACTGGCGGCGGCACTGGTGGTCGGGCTCGGCGCCGCCGGGAGTGCCAGTGCGAGCGGCGCCGACCGGCCCGGACCCACCGCGTTCACCCTCAACGCCACCAAGGACTCCCACAACCCCAGGCTCAGCGGTGACAACCAGGGCTTCTCGGTCGAGTCGGCGGACTTCGCCCACGGTTTCCTCACCAAGGCGCTGATGTCCGAGCGCCTG
>JBPCOG010000213.1:0-5746 GCA_051000455.1 Lapillicoccus sp.
GCGTGGCGCCGGTGGGCGACCCGGCACCGGGTGCCTGCTGCGCTGCTGGCAGGCCTCGTGGCGACGCACATCGCGACGGTGCTCGGTTTCTGGATGGGCGGATTCGGGCTGGTCCGCCTCGACTGGAACACCGCGAACGGGAAGGTCTACGTCCCCACGGAGTCGCCCTTGGCCCAGTTCCTCGTCGGCGGCGCGATGCACTACCTCGACGGCATCGTGTTCGCCGTCCTCTTCGCCGTCGCGGTCCACCCACGGCTGCCCTGGCCGAACAGCGAGCTCGGCAACCTCGTCAAGGGACTGCTGTTCGGGACCGTCCTCGCCGTCATCGCCCTCGCCGTCCTCACCCCCCTGATCTACGGGCCGGCGCGGGGCGCCTCGGCGGGGGTGTTCAGCTCCGACTTCGGCTGGCGCTACATCGTCGGCGTGTTCCTCTTCCACTGGATCTACGGTGCCCACATCGGGCTGATCTACAGCCCCCTGCCGGTCGACGACCCGGCCGCCGCCGAGAGGTCCTGACCCCACCTCCCGGTATGCCGGGTGCCCGCCCGCCCAGCTGGGCTCACCCAGCGCCGGCTCACCCGTGCGGGCCGCCCAGCGGCGCCCACTCAGCGGCGCGACCCAGCCGGGCTCACCCGTGCGGGCCGCCAGCGACGTAGATGACCTGCCCGGACACGAAACCCGCCTCGTCGCTCGTCAGGTAGGACACCGCCGCCGCGATGTCCTCGGGCTGGCCGACCCGCCCGACCGGAACCTGGGCGGCGGAGTGGGCGATGAAGTCCTCGAACGACACACCGAGGCGCGTCGCCGTCGCCCTGGTCATCTCGGTCTCAATGAAGCCGGGCGCGATGGCGTTCGCGGTCACGCCGAACCTGCCGAGCTCGATCGCCAAGGTCTTGGTGAACCCCTGCAGGCCGGCCTTGGCGGCCGAATAGTTGACCTGACCGCGGTTGCCGAGGGCGGAGGTCGAGGAGAGGTTGACGATGCGTCCGAACTTCTGCTCGGTCATGAACGACTGGCAGGCCCGGGTCATGAGGAAGGACCCCCGCAGGTGCACGTCGATCACCGCGTCCCAGTCCTCCTCCGTCATCTTGAACAGGAGGTTGTCGCGGGTGATGCCGGCGTTGTTGACGAGGATCACCGGAGCACCCAGCTGCCCCGCCACCCGCTGCACGGCGGCCTCCACCTGCTCCGCCCCGGCGACGTCGACGCCCACCGGGACGGCCCTCCCACCCCCCTGCTCGATCGCGGCAACGGTCTCGCCGCAAGACGCTTCGTCGAGGTCGAGCACTCCCACCGCGTGCCCGTCCTCGGCCAGTCGCCGTGCCACCGCCGCGCCGATGCCGCGGGCCGCTCCGGTGACGATGGCGACACGGGGGAGCGTGGGCACGGGGGCTCCTCGGGTGGGGGATGAGGGTATGCCGCGCCAGTGTACTGAGCGCACGTCGACTGCCTCACCGCTGTCTGAGCCGCAGCATGCCCTCCTGGCCGACCGAGGCGATGAGCCGTCCGTCGCCGGCGAACATCCGCCCTGCGGCCAGACCGCGGCCGCCGGACGCCGAGGGCGACTGCTGGGTGTAGAGGACCCACTCGTCGGCGCGGGCGGGACGGTGGAACCACATGGCATGGTCCAGGCTGGCCGGCCGAAGCCGCGGGTCGGACCAGGCGATCCCGTGGCGGCGCAGCACCGGCTCGAGGAGGGAGTAGTCGGACGCGTAGGCGAGCACGGCCGCGTGGACGAGCGCGTCGTCGGGCAGCGGTCCGAGCGCCTTGAGCCAGACGGTCTGTCGAGCTGCCTTCTGCCTGCCGGGCTCGAGATGGATGCTGCCCTCGACGTGCCGGAGGTCGATCGGGCGGCCATGGGCGAAGAACTGCGCCGACGGGTGCTCGATGTGTCCCAACAGCTCGGCCATGCTCGGGAGGGACTCCGGGTCAGGCGCCGCAGGCATCGAGTCCTGGTGGTCCAGGCCCTCCGCGGCCTGCTGGAAGGAGGCGATCATCGACAGGATCGCCTTGCCGTACTGGATCGCCGTCACCCGGCGGGTCGAGAACGAGTTGCCGTCACGCATCGCCTCGACGGCGAACCGGATGGGATGGCTGTCGTCCCCCGGGCGCACGAAGTAGGCGTGCAACGAGTGGATCCGGCGCGGCGCAGGCCCGTCTGCCGGGCTGCCCCGACCGCCACCGGGCGACCCCACGGTCCGCCCCGCCGCGATGACCGACTGGGCGAGCACCTGGCCGCCGAACACGCGGCCGTGCGGCTGCCGCTGGCTCCTGCCGACGAAGACCGACGCGGAGGACTCCCCGAGCTCGGACTCCTCGTCACCGGGGGCGCCGTCGACGCTGATGCGGGCGGTGCCGACGTCGTCGAGGTCCAGCACGTCCAGCAGGTCCGCCATCGGGTCGAGTCGCCCAGCCGCGTCGGTGTCCACAGCGAGAGACTAGTGCGCACGGTATACCGCGCCGACCGTCGCAGCGGGCTGCTGATCAGCCGCTCAGCCTTCGGCGGCGAGGGCCAGGGGCAGCACCGCTTCGGCGCCGACCCGGCGCAGCTCGCGGGCCGCCACCGTGAGCGTCCAGCGGGAGGCGACGAGGTCGTCGACGAGCAGCACCGGTCCGGACGACGAGGTCAGCGCGCCGGCCATGGCGTCCGGGACCGCGAACCGGCCCCACACACCGGCGAGGCGGAAGGCGCTGTTCCCGCCCGGCTCCCCGGTCGGGCCGCCGTCGACGAGGTCGAGGGACCCGAGCCACCGCAGCCGTCCGATCTCGGCGAGACCGCGTCCGAGCGACTCGAGCAGCTGCGGGCGCCTGCGGGAGGGCAGCGCGACGACAGCCACCGGGCGCTCGGCCCACCCCCACTCCCGGAGGATGTCGACGCACGCCCGGAGCAGCGCAGGGGAGGCGCCCTGGTCCGTACGGAGGACCTCACGCAGCCGCTGGCCCCACCCGAGGTCGGACAGACGGGCGAGCACGCGCCCCTGCTGCATCGCCTCGTCGTCACCGATCCTTCCCTTCACCGGCACCCCCAGCCGCTCCATGCCGCTCGGCCACTGGGCCCGCGGCTGGAGCTCCACCCCGACCCGCTCGAGCCGGCCGACGGCGCTGCGGACGGCCGCGTCCGGGATCGCGTCGGGGAACCACGTCCCGGCGCACCGGTCACAGCGGCCGCACGGCGCCGCAGTGACGTCGTCGAGGGAGCGCTGGAGGAACTCCATCCGGCAACCGGGGCCGCGCTCGTAGTCGAGCATCAGCTGCTGCTCCCGCTCCCGGGCCTGCTGGACCCGCTCGTAGCGGTCCGCGTCGTACGTCCACGGCGCCCCGGTGGCCGCCCAGCCGCCGGGAGCGCGGACCACTGCGCCGTCGACGTCGAGCACCTTGAGCAGCAGCTCGAGGCGGGTCCGGCGCACGTCGACGATCGTCTCAATGGCCGCGGTGGACAACGGCTTCGCGGACCCGGCCAGCGCCGAGAGGACGGCGTCAGCCTGCTCCTGGCGCGGCATCGAGGAGGAGGCGAAGTAGCGCCAGATGTCGCGGTCCTCGGGGCCCGGCAGCAGGAGCACGTCGGCGTTCGCCGTCGCGCGCCCGGCGCGGCCCACCTGTTGGTAGTAGGCGACGGGCGAGGACGGCGCCCCGAGGTGCAGCACGAAACCCAGGTCCGGCTTGTCGAAGCCCATCCCCAGCGCGCTCGTCGCGACCAGGGCCTTCACCTCGTTGTCGCGCAGTGCCGCCTCGAGCTGCTCGCGCTCGGCCGGGTCCGTGCGTCCGGTGTAGGCGCTGACGGCATGGCCGGCCTCGCGCAGCGCCGCCGCGAGGTCCTCGGCGGCCGCGACGGTGAGCGTGTAGACGATCCCGCTGCCGGCCAGCGAGCCGAGGTGGGCCAACAGCCACGCGACCCGCTGCTCGGGGGCCGCCAGCGGCAGCACCCCGAGCCGCAGGGAGTCCCGGGCCAGGCCACCACGCAGGGTGAGGACCTCGTGTCCTCCCGCCCTCAGCTGCTCACCGACGTCGGCGACGACCCGGGCGTTGGCGGTCGCGGTCGTCGCCAGCACCGGCGTGTCGTCTGGCAGCAGGGCCAGCAGGTCGCGGATCCGCCGGTAGTCGGGCCTGAAGTCGTGCCCCCAGTCGCTGACGCAGTGGGCCTCGTCGATGACGAGCAGGCCACACCGCAGGGCGAGGTCGGGCAGCATCTGCTGACGGAAGCCGGGGTTGTTGAGCCGCTCCGGGCTGACGAGGAGCACGTCGACCTTGTCCGCGACCAGCGCTGCCCCGACCTCGCTCCACTGGTGCGCGTTGGCCGAGTTCATCGTCACGGCCCGGATGCCGGCTCGCTCGGCCGCGGCGATCTGGTCGCGCATGAGCGCGAGCAGCGGCGAGATGATGACGCTCGGCCCGGAGCCCCCAGCGCGGCGAAGCGCGGTGGCGACGAAGTAGACGGCCGACTTGCCCCACCCGGTGCGCTGTACGACGAGCACCCGCTGCCGGGCGCCGACCAGCGCCTCGACCGCCTCGAGCTGTCCGTCTCGGAAGTCCACGTCCTCACGGCCGACGAGGCGCCTGAGCGCGGCGGTGGCGCCGGCGCCCAGCTCGTGCCCGCCGGCCGTCGCAGTGGGGGAGGTCATGCTGGACACCGTATGCCGGGCGCACGACGGCGCTGCCAAGATGTCCCCATGGCCACGGCCCCCTACCGCGTCAACGTCCCGCTCCGCTGGTCGGACATGGACGCCTACGGCCACGTCAACAACGTGCAGTTCCTCAGGCTCCTCGAGGACGCGCGGGTGACCGGGTTCCGGCAGTGGTTCAGCCAGGACCGGACCCTGCTCGACGAGGGCGTCCTCGTTGCCCGGCACGAGATCGAGTACCTCGCGCCCCTGACGTTCCGGCACGCCCCGATCGCGGTCGACATGTGGGCGACGAAGATCGGGGCGGCCGGTTTCGACATCGGCTACGAGGTGCGTGACCCGCACGACGTCGGGGACGTCCTCTACGCGGTCGCCGAGACGACACTGGTCCTCTACGACTTCGCGGCGGCCCGTCCGCGGCGGATGCGCGGGGAGGAGGGTTCGGTCCTCGCGGAGCACGAGGGCGACCCGGTCAGCTTCCGGTGGCGGCGCCGGTGAGGGTCGTCACCCTCGCGGACGAGAGCGGGTATGCCGACTTCGCGACCTTCGTGGCACGGGCCAAGGCCGCCGACCCGGAGGGCGCGATGCGGCTGCAGGTGACCGGCACGACGCTCGCCGCGTACGCCGGGGTCTTGCCCGGCGGCGGCCTGATCGCGGGTGGCGCCGTCATCGGTCTGCGCGTCATGACCGTGCTGCCGGGGCCGGACCTCGACGCGACGGTGGCCCTCTCCGCCCTCGCCGACCGGTTCGCCCGTCAGCCGCGGGGGGTGGCGCTCCAGGTCCCTGCGGCGACGACGAGCCCCGCCTGGGCAGCCGTCAGCCCACCGCGGACCGGCTGGGAGCCGGTGGGGCACCTTCCCGCTGCGGAGCTGGAGCGGGCGGCCCGCGACGGGATCACCGAGATCGCCAGCGCGACAACGCCGTCGGCGGGTGGCGCGGCGGTGGCGGCGCTGCGTCAGCGGGTCTGGGGACGGCTCACGGCCACCACCCCGCCGGTCCTCGCCGGAGCCGCGTTCGCGGCATACGTGCTGGGGTTCATCGAGACCGGGCAGGAGTGCCGGGTGCTGGCGAACGGGCGCTGGACGCGCCTGTCAACCGCCCGCGGTCACGTCCTCAGCCGCTGACCC
>JBPCOG010000157.1:0-5514 GCA_051000455.1 Lapillicoccus sp.
CTCCGCCCGTCGTCGTCAAGCCGAAGCCCACGCCACCCCCACCCCCGCCGCCACCACCGCCACCGCCCCCGCCACCGCCGCCACCGCCACCGCCGCCACCGCCGCCGCCACCGACCGCACCCAAGGGCGGGGTCGCCGCCGTGATCGCCTTCGCCCGCGCCCAGCTCGGTGAGCCCTACGTCTGGGGCGCCGCGGGGCCGAGCTCGTGGGACTGCTCAGGCCTGACGATGATGGCGTGGGCGCAGGCCGGCGTCACCCTGTCGCACTACACCGGGGCGCAGTGGGCCGAGACGCGACGGGTGCCTCTCAGCGACCTGCAGCCGGGTGACCTCGTCTTCTACGGCGCCACCGGGCCCACCAGCTACCACATGGGCCTGTACATCGGCAACGGCCAGATGATCGCCGCGCCGCGCACCGGGGACGTCGTCAAGATCTCGTCGATCTACTCGATGCCGGACATCCTGCCCTACGGCGGGCGTCCCTGAGTCGACGCGTGCGCCAGCGCGTCAGTGCGCCTCGGGCAGCCGCCAGCGCGTGGTCGTCAGCCCGGCCGCCCTGGCCCGCTCGATCGCCTCGAGGATGATCTGCTCGGTGGCGGCACGACCGGCCCAGTGGGCGCCCTCCACCGACTTGCCTGGCTCGAGGTCCTTGTAGGTCTCGAAGAAGTGCTGGATCTCGAGACGGTCGAACTCGCTGATGTGCTCGAGCTCGGTGATGTGCGCCTGGCGGGGGTCGCCGGCCGGGATGCAGAGGACCTTGTCGTCGCCCCCGGCCTCGTCGCGCATGTGGAAGAGGCCGATCGGGCGGACCCTGACGAGGCAGCCGGGGAACGTGGGCTCCTGCAGCAGCACCAGCACGTCGAGGGGGTCGCCGTCCTCACCGAGGCTGTCCTCGACGTAGCCGTAGTCGGCTGGATAGCTCATCGAGGTGAAGAGCAGCCGGTCGAGACGGATCCGGCCGGTCTCGTGGTCGACCTCGTACTTGTTGCGGGCCCCCTTCGGGATCTCGATCGTGACGTCGAACTCCACGGCATTCCCTCGCGATCTCGGCGATGACTTAGGCTGGGGGACCAAGTGTCGCGCATGGGAGCGGCTCCGTGGCGGAGGGGGGCTGATGCGCCGGCCCGTGGTCGCCGCCCTGAGCGTGACGCTGGCCCTGGGCGGGTACGCCACCCTCGACGTCTACGACCGGGTCCCCGGGATCCTCACGCTGGCACCGGAGCCCGACCCGGCCCCGCCCTCCCCGGCCCCGGGCGCCCCCGTCGCCGTACCGCTCCCACGCCCAGAGCCCCCGGGTATGCCGTTGGCTGCCTCGGGCGCGCAGGGCCCGGTCCCGTCGCCGGCGGGGCTGCAGGCGGCGCTGGCACCGGTCCTCGCCGAGCCGGCCCTCGGCAGGAGCGTGTCGGTGGCGGTCCGGGACGCGGCAACGGGGTCCCACCTGCTCGACCTCGACCCGGACCGACCGAGGACGCCGGCATCAGCCGTGAAGCTGCTCTCCGCCGTCGGCGTGAACAGCGCCTTCCCACGCGGGGCCGCCCTGACGACCAAGGTGGTCCAGGGCCGGGAGCCGGGACAGGTCGTCCTCGTCGCCGGCGGCGACACGTTGCTCAGCCCGGGTGCCGGGGACCCCAACGCCGTCGCGGGCCGGGCCGGTCTGGGCGATCTTGCCGCTCTGACGGCCAAGGCGTTGCAGGACAAGGGTGTGCGCGCGGTCACGCTGGCGGTGGACCTCGGCTACGCCCCAGGTCCGCTGTCCGCGCCGTCGTGGTCGCCGTCCTTCGTCGCGAACGGCATCACCGGTGCGGTGGCCATGTTGGGCCTGTCCACCCAACGGGCCACGCCCGGCCACCCCGGACCGGCCAACCCACCACCCGCCGTCGCCGCCGCGCTCGCGACGGCGCTGAGGCAGCGCGGTGTCGCGACGAGCGTCCAGCAGCCGCCGGTGACTGCGGACCAGGACGCACCCGTCCTCGGCTCGGTCGTCTCGGCCCCCGTGGCGGACCAGCTGGCACTCGCCCTCGACGAGAGCGACAACGCCCTGACCGAGTCCCTCACCCGGCAGGCAGCCTTCCTGCGCGGGGCCGGCACGACCTTCGCGCAGACCGCCGACTTCGTGCGCACCACGATCGCCGGGCTCGGGGTCGACGTGACCGGCGCGACCGCAATCGACGCCTGCGGTCTCTCCCGCGAGGACGCGGTCCCGGCCCGGCTGCTCGCCGACGTGATCGGTCTCGGCCTCGCGGACAAGGTCCCCGGCATGCGGGACACCCTGAGCCGGCTGCCCGTGGCCGGCCTGACCGGGACCCTCTCCGACCGGTTCACCGCGCCCGGCACCCATCCAGCAGCAGGCGTCGCGCGGGCCAAGACCGGCACCCTCACCGGCGTCAACGCCATCGCGGGGACGCTGGTCACCGTCGACGGGCGCCTGCTCACCTTCGCCGTCCTCGCCGAGGGCAGCCCACCCGGCGCGGGAACACTCCTCGCGCGGGGCTCGTTGGACCGGTTCGTGGCGGTGCTCGCATCCTGCGGCTGCCGCTGACGGCCCGCCTGACCGACCGAGGGGAATGACGATGGCCCAACCGATCGGGGACGCGGCAGACGGCCGGGCGGCAGGATACGTCGACTGGGACTTCGCCCGGCTGACCGGACGCCGGCTGGTCAACCCGGGACCCAGGGTCAGTCGCGACGAGGCCGCCGCCATCGTCGCCGACCTGCGGGCCGCCGCCGCCACCGCGCACGCGCCGGTGGCCGCCACCTCCCGCCTGAGCTCCCCGGAGGGCTCGGCCGGGGTGCTCGTCGTCGACCGGCCCGGCTGGATCGATGCCAACGTCGCCAGCATCGAGGCCCTGATGACGCCGGTGATCGCCAAGATCGCCGCCGGCGCCAGGAGCACGCCGAGCCCGGTCACCTCCATCGGCAGCAAGGTCACCGGGGCCGAGAGCGGCGCCCTCCTGGCCTTCCTCGCCAGCAAGGTCCTCGGCCAGTACGACCTGGCGCCGCAGGGGACCCCCCGCCTGCTGCTGGTCGCCCCGAACATCGTCCAGACCGAGCGTGAGCTCGACGTCGACCCCCATGACTTCCGGCTGTGGGTCGCCATGCACGAGGAGACCCACCGGGTGCAGTTCACCGCGGTGCCGTGGCTGCGGGACCACCTGGTCGTCCGGTCGCAGGACCTGTCCATGGACATCGCCCCCACCCCCGCGGAGCTGGCCGCCCGGCTGCAGGAGGTCGTGCGCCGCATCCCGGACGCGTTCTCCCCCGGCAGCTCCGGACTGAGCGAGATCTTCCTCACCCCGGTCCAGAAGGACAAGGTCGCCTCGATCACGGCGGTCATGTCCCTGCTCGAGGGACACGCCGACGTCGTCATGGACGACGTCGGCCCCTCGATCATCCCCACCGTCGCGGTCATCCGCGAGCGGTTCACCAGCCGCCGCGCCAACCTCGGCTCGCTCGACAGGTTCGTCCGGCGGCTGCTCGGTCTCGAGGCCAAGATGCGCCAGTACCGCGACGGCGCCGTCTTCGTCCGCGGCGTCATCGACCGGGTCGGGATCGACGACTTCAACGCCGTCTGGACCTCGCCGGAGACCCTGCCGACGCCCGCCGAGATCGGCGACCCGAGCAGCTGGGTCGCGCGGGTGCACGGAAGGTCATGACCGGGCCCAGCCCGGCCGTCGCCGCGACCCGGCTCGCCGTGCGCGCGGACCTGTCGAGGCTCCCTGCCGGAGCCCACGTCCTCGTCGGCTGCAGCGGCGGCCCCGACTCGCTCGCGCTCGCGGCCGCGGTGGGGTTCGAGGCGCCCAGGGCCGGGATCCAGGCGAGCGGGGTCGTCGTCGACCACGACCTGCAGCCCGGGTCATGTCACGTCGCGCAGCGGGCGGCCGCGCAGTGCCGCGAGCTCGGCCTCGACCCGGTGGAGGTGGTCACCGTCCGCGTCGCGAACCAGGGTGACGGGCCCGAGAGCGCCGCCCGCAGGGCCCGGTACGCCGCGCTCGAGGACGCCGCGCTCCGGCGCGGCGCCGACCGGGTCCTCATCGGGCACACCCGCGACGACCAGGCCGAACAGGTGCTCCTCGGCCTCGCCCGCGGCTCCGGCCCCCGGTCGCTGTCCGGTATGCCGCGCACGCGGGGGCTCTTCGTCCGTCCCTTCATCGCGCTGGCGCGGGCCGACACGGTGGCCGCGTGCGCGGCATACGGGCTCGAGCCGTGGCTGGACCCGCAGAACGCGGACCCGGGCAGCCGACGGGTGCGAGCCCGGGCCGTGCTGGGGACCCTTGAGGCCGAGCTGGGGCCGGGCGTCATCGAGGCCCTCGCGCGCAGCGCGGACATGATCCGGGAGGACGCCGACTACCTCGAGCAGCGGGCCTGCGACACCAGGGCCGGACTCGGACCGGGACCGTACTCCGCCAGCGCACTGCTCACCCTGCCGCGGCCGCTGCGGACGAGAGTCTGGCGGCTGCTCGCGCTCGAGCAGGGGTCCGGTCCCGGGTCGCTCACCTCCGCGCACGTGGAGTCGCTCGACGCCCTGCTCACGTCGTGGCACGGGCAGGGCCCGCTCAACCTGCCCGGAGGGGTGCTCGTGCGGCGCACCGGCGACCGGATCTGCATCGGGCGCTCCGGTCGGGTTGAATAGGGCTGCCGACCCGGTCGACCCGGGGCGCCGACCGCCCGCGGACACGGGCACCTGAGACCCGGGAGCCGAGCGTGGACGCAGCCCAGATGGGGGCCGACCTCGACAGGGTCCTGCTCACCGAGGAGCAGATCCTCGCCAGGCTCGAGCAGCTCAGCGAGCAGATCTGGGCGGACTACGAGGGCAAGGACCTGCTGCTCGTGGGTGTCCTCAAGGGCGCCGTCATGGTGATGGCGGACCTCATGCGCGCCCTGCCCGGGACGGCGCCGGTGGACTGGATGGCGATCTCGTCCTACGGCTCCGGGACGAAGTCGTCCGGAGTCGTGCGCATCATCAAGGACCTCGACCTCGACATCACCGGCCGGCACGTGCTCATCGTCGAGGACATCATCGACTCGGGGCTGACCCTGTCCTGGATCCGGTCCAACCTCGAGTCCCGCAGCCCCGCATCGGTCGAGATCTGCACGCTCCTGCGCAAGCCCGAGGTGGCCAAGGTGGCGATCGACGTCAAGTACGTCGGCTTCGACATCCCCAACGAGTTCGTCGTGGGCCACGGCCTCGACTACGCCGAGCGCTTCCGCAACCTCCGGTGCGTGGCCACCCTGGCGCCGTCGGTCTACTCCTGAGCCCGGCGCCGGGTGGGGCGGTTGGGGCGGCGCACCGCCTCGGCGGGGAGAATACGGAACACCTGGTTGCCGCCGGTCGTTGACCTGCGAGAATGAGGACGGCGGCGGGCTGGCCGTTGCAGACCACTGAGCAGGAGGAACGGGGCCTGTGGGCCCCGCACGTACATGGACTTCAAGCGCATCCTTCGCATGCCGATGGTGTGGATCCTCGCCCTCATCGGCGCCACCATCATCGGCCTGTCCCTGTCGGACAGCGGTGGGC
>JBPCOG010000062.1:0-1471 GCA_051000455.1 Lapillicoccus sp.
GCCATCGGCGGACCGTGCTCCTGCCCGACGGGGCCGACGAGCGCAGCGTCAGCGCTGCCCTGCGGCTGCACCGTGACGGTGTGGTGGCGCCCCTGCTCCTCGGCGACCCCGACGAGATCCGCTCCACCGCCGGTAGGAGGGGATGGGATGTCCCCGATGAGATCGTCCTGGACCTCGCCGACGCCGCGGGACGCCCGGACCTGAGAGAGACCCTGGAGTGCGCCTTCGCGACGCAGGCCGGCCGACCCCCGAGTGTCCTCGGGGATGCGCTGTTCCTCGCGGCCGCCCTGCTGCGGCGAGGCGAGGTCGACGCCGTCGTGGCCGGAGCGACCCGACCGACCGCCCACGTGCTGCGCGCCGGGCTGCGCGTGGTCGGGCTCGCCGACGAGGTCACCACGCTGAGCAGCTCGTTCCTCCTCGCGCTGCCGGGCGGTCGCTGGCTGACCTTCTCCGACTGCGCGGTCGTGCCCGAGCCCGACGCGGTCGCGCTCGCCGACATCGCCATGGCCGCAGCGGGGACCCACGGTCAGCTCACAGGGGAAGAGGTCGCCATCGCCATGCTGTCGTTCAGCACCATGGGGAGCGCGCGCCACCCTCGCGTGGACCTGGTGCGCGCCGCCACCGAGCTCCTGCGCGAACGACAGCCGCGCCTCCTCGTCGACGGGGAGCTGCAGTTCGACGCCGCCGTCATCGCGTCGGTTGCAGCCGACAAGGCGCCGGGATCGGCAGTCGCCGGCCGCGCCAACGTGCTCGTCTTCCCCAACCTCGACGCGGGAAACATCGGCTACAAGATCGCGGAGCGCCTCGGCGGTGCCGTCGCGCTGGGGCCGATCCTCCAGGGCCTCGCGGCACCCCTCAACGACCTGTCCCGCGGCTGCAGCACCAGTGACATCGAGGTGATGGCCCTCCTCAGCGCAGTCCAGTCCCTCGGCTGACCCGGCCGCACACATGGCATACTGGAGAAGGCTGGGCTGATGGCCGCCCAGGAGCACGACGTCCAGGTGGTCCGGATCGGCGTCGACGAGATCGGCGCCCTTGTCGGCCCCGCGGCTGCACTGGTGCGGCAGCTCGTGTCAGACGGTGCTGCCCTCGGCTGGGTGGACCCGCCTCCGGACGAGGAGGTCGCTACCCTGCTGCAGGGCGTGGCCGAGGGCAGCCGAGGTGGTGACTCGTGCATTGTTGCCGCCTCCCAGGGGGCCGAGCTGGTGGGGATCGGCTATTGGCGGCGGTACACCCGGCCCACCCACCGTCCCCACGCGGACGTGGAGAAGGTGGCGGTGAAGGCCGGCTGGCAGGGCCGCGGCATCGGGCGGGCGCTCATGACCGCGCTGGTCGCCACCGCAGCCGAGTCCGGTGTGGAAGTGCTGACCCTGGACCTGCGTGGAGACAACGAGCGGGCCGCCTCGCTGTACCGGTCGTTGGGGTTTCGCCAGTACGGGCGACTGGAGCGGTTCGTGGCGGTCGGAGCAGC
>JBPCOG010000075.1:0-4704 GCA_051000455.1 Lapillicoccus sp.
GGTGCAGGTGTCCTCGTACCGCGTGCCGACGGGGAACAACGGGATGAAGAACAGGCTGAACTTGCGCACCCGCTTCACCAGTTGGTGCGCCGCGTTGTTCCCGCAGCGCTCACAGACGTAGACCGGCGTGGCCATCAGGATCCTGGAGACGTGCAGCCCGAAGATAAGCATGGGTTCCTTCCGCGTTGGGGGTCAGCGTGCGGCCAGTCGGGGCGAAAAGCGCTCCCAAACCCGGTGCCATGCGAGCAGGTCGACGACGGCCGAGAGTACCGCGGCTGCATCGTCCCCGAGCACCACGCCCGGTGCCGACCGTCCGCAGTGGGCAGCGTCGAGAGCAGCCGCCGCACTTCCCCACCCCCCGATCGCCTTGGCGTGCCGGAACGCCTCGGTGAGCAGTAGCGTCACCCGCGGGTCCACCGGGCCAGCCGGGCCCACCGGGCCAGCTGCTTCGTCTGCGCTGGTGCCGGAGGGCGGGGCGTCGGCGGCCGCATCGGCAGCGGGTGCGGGCGACGAGGAGATGAGCACGGCGTCGAGCTCGACCGACCGGGCGGTGAGGAAGCTGCGCTGGACGGTGACCGGCTCGCCCGGCCCACCGTCCAGCACGCCGCCGTGCGGGGCGATGACCAGTGGCACCATCCCTCCCGCCTGGATGGCCGCCCGAACGGTGCGGACCGCGTCCAGGTCGCTCGTCTCGTCCGCGACGATGCCGATCACCCGGCCAGTGGTGGGCCACTCCTGCCCGAGCTGGCTCAGCGCCGGGCTGGGCCGGACGTCCGCCAGCTCCTGGGTGGGCTCCGGCACCGCGAGTCCCAGACCCCGGGCGACACTGGCACACAGGACCGGGTCGACGTTCGCCAGGCACTGAAGCTGTCGCTCCTTGACGGCCTGCTCGTAGCACTTGCCGAGCTCGAACGTGTAGGCCCGGACTGTGTGCTCCTGCTCAACCGGCGTCAGGCTGAGCCAGAACTGGCGCACCTGGCTGTAGTGGTCGGCAAAGCTCGCGGGCGACTGCCGCACCTTCTTCCCCGCGACGGGGTACGCAACCTCGACGAAGGCCCGCGCCCCGGCGTCGGCGACGAAGGGTCCACCGCCGTCGAGGGAGTTCGGCCGGTACGGCGCGACACCCGCGTGGTCGGCCGTCTGGTGCATGCCGTCGCGCAGCATGTCGTTGACGGGGGCGTGTGGACGGTTGATGGGGATCTGGGCGAAGTTGGGGCCGCCGAGCCGGGTCAGCTGGGTGTCGAGGTACGAGAACAGGCGCGCCTGCAGCAAGGGGTCGTCGGTGACGTCGATGCCGGGCACGAGGTGGCCGGGGTGGAAGGCGACCTGCTCGGTCTCGGCGAAGTAGTTCGTCGGGTTGGCGTTGAGGGTGAGCAGCCCGATCGGCTGCACCGGGGCCATCTCCTCGGGAACCAGCTTGCTCGGGTCGAGCAGATCGATGCCCTCGAACTCCTGGTCAGCCGAGTCGGGCAGCACCTGGATGCCGAGCTCCCACTCGGGGAAGGCACCCGCCTCGATGGCGTCCGCGAGGTCCCGCCGGTGGAAGTCGGGGTCGATGCCGTTGAGGATCTGCGCCTCCTCCCACACCAGGGAGTGCACTCCGTATGCCGGCTTCCAGTGGAACTTCACCAGGGACGTCTCTCCGTCGGCGTTGGTGAACCGGAAGGTGTGGACACCGAACCCCTCCATCGTCCGCCACGAGCGGGGAATGCCACGGTCGGACATCTGCCAGATGGTGTGCGCCTGGGCCTCGGTGTGCAGCGACACGAAGTCCCAGAAGGTGTCGTGGGCACTCTGCGCCTGCGGGATCTCGCGGTCCGGATGCGGCTTGGCTGCGTGGACGATGTCGGGGAACTTGATGCCGTCCTGGATGAAGAAGACGGGGATGTTGTTGCCGACGAGGTCGAAGACGCCCTCGTCGGTGTAGAACTTCGTCGCGAAGCCGCGGGTGTCGCGCACCGCGTCCGCGGAGCCGCGCGAGCCGACGACGTTGGAGAACCGGACGAAGACGGGCGTCTCGACCTGCTCGGCGAGGAACCCGGCCCGGGTGACCGCGGCGGCTGTGCCGTACGAGCGGAACACCCCGTGCGCTCCGGCGCCCCGGGCGTGGACGACGCGCTCCGGGATGCGCTCGTGGTCGAAGTGCATGATCTTCTCGCGCAGGTGGTGGTCCTGCAGCAGGGTAGGGCCGCGCCGCCCGGCCTTCAGCGAGTGGTCGGTGTCGGCGAGCCGGAGCCCCTGGGCCGTGGTCAGGTACGCCCCGGACTGGGTTCGAGCCGTCACCGGCGCCCCGGTCGGGGTTCCCGTCGGGGACAACGCGACCGGCGCCGCCTGGTCCGGCTTCGGGGGTAGCGGCTCGCGGGCCTCAGTGGGCTCGGGGAGGGCGGGCGCCTCGGCGCTGGGTGCGCCGGGGACCGGGATATCCGGGTTGCTGTCCGACATGAGAGGCGTGCTCCTGGGGTCAGGGGTGCGGGAATGCCTGGCTCACGACCCGGCACCCGTTCGGTACCCGGACCCGGGCGCTTTATTCAGGCGTCGTCCCCGGACGTGGTCCCAGCACCTCGGCCCACGTCCCGGTCCTCCCCCACCCGGTCCTCCCCCACCCGGTCCTCCCGCACCCGGCGCAACAGGTCCGCGTCCCGTTGTGCCAACCGACCAAAAACGGCCTCTGACCTGCGGAAACGTAGACCGCGAGCTTGTCGTTTTCCCGACGCGTGTCCGATACGTGTCCAAACGCTTGGCCCTCCACCGAGAGGAATGAAACCTCGACGCCTGAACCCCGTCCCATCAGGTCCACGAGCCGCCCATAATGGAACGTCCTCCCCGGTCACCGACCGTGGAGCGGTCCCGGTCAGCGTGCGAAGCGCCGACCGGGACCTAGACCGATCACCACCTGAATGGAGACCGATCGTGTCCCATAGCATCGCATCGCTGCCGACCTGGACCGGCCCAGCGTGGGCTGAGCGGCAGGAGGAGCAGATTAGTGGAGTCCGCTGGGTGCGGCGGGCGACCACGGTCGTCACCGAGGCACCGGACCCCGAGGCACCGGAGCGCACGCTCAACCGTCGAGCTCGCGGCGCACGACTGGCTCGAGGGTGAGGGCACCGAGCTGCGCGTCGACCGCACGCCGGTTCGCAGGTCGGCCGTTCAGGGCGCCGTCACCGCGAAGGTGCGGAGTATCCGCTGTTGCTCGACCTCGACGGGGCGCGGAACCTCATCGCCGCGCCGACCGAACTTGTCGAGGCGGCCGAGCAGGGCACGCCTCCGGCGTCGGAGGCCGCGTCGACGGCCATTGTGGCTTTCGTCCACGACGAGGCGGCGAGGCGGGGCATTGAGCTCAGCATCCCCGACTCGCCCACGGTCGACGGGCTGAAGGCCGCGGCCGACGCGCTCGGGATGCTGCCGTCGGACATCGCCCGGAAGACGGAGGACGCACGCATGGGCTGACCCTGGAAGCACGGGCATACCGGGCTTCCAGCAGCACGACGACAGCGCCCCCGCTCAACGCAGGCGCTGGGGTGCAGCTTTGTTTCACTCCGGCAGAGGCGACGGCGTCCGAATCATCGCCCACCTAATGACCGTGCGGCCGCCGATGCTGGTCTCGACGCCTTGGCCGTACTCCGGCACCCAGCCTGCTTTGGCCCACCGCTCGAGCCAGTCCTCGACAGGCCCGGCGTCCTCGGTTCAGTCGACGAGCTTGCGGGCGGGCGGCTGCGGCACGCTGGTGACGGTACAGCCTGCCGGAGACTGCCTGAAGGCGCCTCGACAGGGGGCCCACCGCGGGATTACCGTCGAGTCCGCGCCCTCGCTGTCCTTCCCCCTGGGGGGCGGCGAGGGCGCCACCGCAGGAACCGCCGCAGCTGCACCGGCGGATGGCCCTGGGCGGGTACCCCGGCCGAACCGGCACGGCAACCTCCGGCACAGGGCCGATCTTTGTCCGCACTTTTTCCGCCAAGCGAGCAGCGGGACGCTCGCGTGTGTGTGTAGGCCGTAAATGGGTCTTGTGGATAGGGCTCTGTGTGTGAAAGCGCCCTCTGCCGGAGTCGACGGGGAGTCAGCGTGAGCACCATCGAGAGCAGTGCGCCGAGGCGGGCGCCGACGTCTTCGTCGCGGGCTCGGCGGTCTATGGGGCCGCGGACGCGGCAACGGTGATCGACGAACTGCGCGACCTCGCCGTCCGGCACCGGCACTGAGCTCGACGCGGCCCCGGCACCAGCTCGTGACCCCGTCGTCGGGGTGGCGGGGGCTGGCCCGTCGGGGCGGCGCAGGGCTCGGCCGCGACGCCAGTCCTCCCCGTCTTCAGGCCGAGTCTGCTGGCAGCAGGGAGGCAACCGCCGGGGACCGGTCCGGGAGCAGGTCGTCGAACCGGACCCGGGGGGGCGCGAGCGCGCGGTACACCGCCTCGTATCCGTCCGCCATGGCACCTGAGCTGAAGCAGTCCTCGACCCGTGTGCGGCAGGCCTGACGGGAGAGCTGCTCGACCTGGTCGGCGACCTGGACGAGCTCGTCCACGCTGGCGCGGATGAAGCCGGTCACGCCGTCGGCCACGACCTCGGGGATCGAGCCCACGTCGAGCGCCAGGACGGGCGTACCGCACGCCATCGCCTCGGTCATCGCCAGCCCGAAGGGTTCGGGCCAGGCCACCGGGAAGAGCAGGGCGCGGGCTCCTCCCAGGAGGACGCTCTTGTCCTCGTCGCCCAGCTC
>JBPCOG010000129.1:0-12900 GCA_051000455.1 Lapillicoccus sp.
GTGCGGACGCGCCCGGAAGTCGATGTCGTTGGTGTGCAACGCCACCCGGGCGAGCTTGCTGTAGGCGTAGGCGTCCTCCACCGTGGCCCGGCCGCCGACAAGCACCCCGACGCCGGCGCCGTCGCGCCCGTCCCGCAGCGCGGTGCCAGCGGCGGCAAAGGCCTCCTGCCAGGAGGTCACGGCATACTCGCCGTCCGCGCCGCGCACGACCGGGTCGCGCAGCCGGTCCGGTGCGGCGGCGTAGGTGAAGGCCCAACGACCCTTGTCGCAGTTCCACTCCTCTTTGACCTCAGGGTCGTTGATCGCCATCCTGCGCAGCACCACACCGCGACGGTGGTCGGTGCGGATCGCGCAACCGGAGGCGCAGTGCTCGCAGACGCTGCTCGTGGAGACCAGGTCGAAGGGCCGGGATCGGAACCGGTATGCCGAGCCGGTCAGCGCGCCGACCGGGCAGATCTGCACCGTGTTGCCGGAGAAGTAGGACTCGAACGGCTGCTCCTGGTAGATGCCGACCTGCTGGAGTGCGCCGCGCTCGACCAGCGCGATGAAGGGGTCGCCGGCGATCTGGTCGGAGAAGCGGGTGCACCTGGCGCACAGGACACAGCGCTCGCGGTCGAGCAGGACCTGGCTGGAGATGTTGATCGGCTTCGGGTAGGTCCGCTTGACGTCCTCGAACCGCGAGACGGCGCGGCCGTTGGACATCGCCTGGTTCTGCAGCGGGCACTCACCGCCCTTGTCGCAGACCGGGCAGTCGAGGGGGTGGTTGATGAGCAGCAGCTCCATCTGGCCGTGCTGCGCCTTGTCGGCCACCGGCGAGGTGAGCTGCGTCCTGACCTGCATCCCCTCGCTGACCGAGACGGTGCAGGACGCCTGGGGCTTGGGCATCGGGCGCAGGTCACCGTCCGGGCCGGGCGTGGCGACCTCGACGAGGCACTGACGGCAGGCTCCGACCGGTTCGAGGAGCGGGTGGTCGCAGAAGCGCGGGATCTGGATGCCGACCTGCTCCGCTGCGCGGATGACCAGGGTGTGCTTCGGCACCGACACGGGGATGCCGTCGATGGTGAGGGAGACCGTGTCGGGTGCGGCGGGGACGGCGGCGTCGCCACCCTTGCTGACGGCGTTGCCTCCCGCGCTCGGGCTCGTCGTGACGCTCATGCCGGGGCCGTCTCCCGCGCGAACAGTGCAGAGGCGTCCCGGTCGAACGGGCACCCGCCCCGGGTCAGGTGCTCGACGTACTCGGCACGGAAGTACTGGATGCTGCTGGTGATCGGCGACGTGGCGCCGTCGCCGAGCGCGCAGAAGGACCGGCCGAGGATGCTGTCGCAGATGTCGAGCAGCTTGCCGAGGTCCGCCTCGTCGCCCTGGCCGAGCTCGAGGCGCTGAAGGACCTGGACCATCCACCACGTCCCCTCCCGGCACGGCGTGCACTTGCCGCAGGACTCGTGCTGGTAGAACTCCGTCCACCGCAGGACGGCGCGCACGACGCAGGTGCTCTCGTCGAAGATCTGCAGGGCCCGGGTGCCGAGCATGGACCCGGCCGACCCAACGGACTCGAAGTCGAGCGGCACGTCGAGGTGCTCCTCGGTGAACAGCGGCGTCGAGGACCCACCGGGCGTCCAGAACTTCAGCCTCCGGCGCGGGCGCAGCATGCCGCCGGCCATGTCGAGCAGCTCGCGCAGGGTGATGCCGAGAGGGGCCTCGTACTGGCCCGGCCGGGTGACGTGGCCGGAGAGGGAGAAGATGCCGAAGCCTGCGGACCTCTCGGTGCCCATGCCCTTGAACCACTCCGAGCCGTGCAGGAGGATCGGGGGGACCGAGGCGATGCTCTCGACGTTGTTGACGACCGTCGGACGGGCGTAGAGGCCGGCGACGGCGGGGAACGGGGGCTTGAGGCGCGGCTGGCCGCGACGGCCTTCGAGGCTGTCGAGCAGCGCCGTCTCCTCACCGCAGATGTACGCCCCGGCGCCGGCGTGCACGGTGACCTCGAGGTTGAAGCCGGTGCCGTGGATGTCGGTGCCGAGGTGGCCCGCGCTGTACGCCTCCTCGACCGCGCGCAGGAGCCGACGGTAGACGTGCACCACCTCGCCGCGAAGGTAGATGAACGCGTGGTCGCAGCCGATGGCGAACGAGGTGATGGCGATGCCCTCGATGAGCAGGTGCGGCGCGGCGAGCATGAGCGGGATGTCCTTGCAGGTGCCCGGCTCGGACTCGTCGGCGTTGACGACGAGGTAGCGCGGCCCCCCGTCGGGCGGCGGGAGGAAGCCCCACTTGAGCCCGGTCGGGAAGCCAGCGCCGCCGCGGCCGCGCAGCCCCGACTCCTTGGTCAGGTCGACCAGCTCCTCCTGGGACATCGCGAGCGCCTTGTCGAGGGCCTGGTAGCCCTCATGGCGCTCATAGGTGGCCAGGGTCCAGGACCGCGGGTCGTCCCAGAACTTCGTGAGGACCGGCGTCAGTGCCGTCGGGGTCGGCGCCATCGTGCTCACGTCTCCTTGCCGGTGGCGGTGGGACGGGCGGTGCCGGTCGGACGGGGGGTGTCGGTGGGACGGGCCGCGTCGCCGGCGGACTCGTCAGGGGCGTTGCTCGGGGTGTCGGTGGAGCTGTGCCGCCCGGCCGCCACCTCGTGCGAGGTTGCCTCCGGCTGGTGGCGGTCCTGCGGGTCCTGGCCGCCCCGGGGCGCGCTCCAGCCGCGCTCCTTCGCCACCCGCAGTCCCTCGAGCGAGGGCCCGCCGGCTCCGACGCCCTCGTCGGCCCGCCCGTCGGGGAACCCCGCCAGCACCCGGGACACCTGCCGGAACGTGCAGACGGTGTCCGCCCCCCGGGTCGGGGTGACCGCCCGGCCCGCGCGCAGGTCGTCGACGAGGTCCACGGCCGAGGACACCGTCTGGTTGTCGAAGAACTCCCAGTTGGCCATGACGACGGGGGCGTAGTCGCACGCGGCGTTGCACTCGATGCGCTCCAGGGTGATCGCCCCGTCGTCCGTCGTCTCGTCGTGCCCGATCCCGAGGTGCTCGCTGACCGCCTCCCAGATCTGGTCGCCGCCCATGATGGCGCACAACGTGTTGATGCAGACACCGACGGTGTACCGGCCGTTCGGGTGGCGCTTGTACTGCGTGTAGAACGTCGCGACGCCGCTGACCTCGGCGGTGCTCAGGTCGAGCAGGTCCGCGCAGAAACGGATGCCCCGGCCCGACACGTAGCCGTCGACGCTCTGCACGAGGTGCAGCAGCGGCAGGAGGGCGGACCGCTGCTGCGGGTACCGAGCCATCACCAGGGCCGCGTCCCGGTTCAGCTGCCCGAGGACGTCCTCGGGGTATGGGGCCCGGCTCGCGGAGTCCACCACGAGGTGCCCGGAGGCCGTCTGGGGGCCAAGGTGCCCGTTGGCGTGGTTCCCGGTCAACGGTCCACGCCCCCCATGACGGGGTCGATCGACGCCACCGCGACGATGACGTCGGCCAGCTGGCCGCCCTCGCACATCAACGAGGCCGCCTGCAGGTTGTTGAAGGACGGGTCCCGGAAGTGCGCGCGGTAGGGGCGGGTGCCACCGTCGGACACGAGGTGGCACCCGAGCTCCCCCTTGGCGCTCTCGACCGCGGCATACGCCTGGCCGGCCGGTACCCGGAAGCCCTCCGTGACGAGCTTGAAGTGGTGGATCAGGGACTCCATCGACTCGCCCATGATCGTGCGGATGTGGTCGAGGCTGTTGCCCATCCCGTCACCCCCGATGGCGAGCCGGGCCGGCCAGGCGATCTTCTTGTCCTCGACCATGAACGGTCCAGGGGTGGACTGCAGCTTGTCGACTGCCTGCTCGATGATCCGCAGCGACTCGTACATCTCGTCGATGCGCACCCGCAACCGGCCGTAGGCGTCACAGGTGTCCCACGTGACGACGTCGAAGTCGTAGTCCTCGTAGCCGCAGTAGGGCGCCGACCTGCGCAGGTCGTGCGGCAGGCCGGCCGAGCGCAGGATGGGCCCGGTCACCCCGAGTGCCATGCAGCCGGTGAGGTCGAGGTGGCCCACGCCGACGGTGCGGCCCCGCAGGATCGGGTTCTCGTTGAGGAGCAGCTCGAGCTCGCCGAGGCCCTTGCGCACCTGCGGGATGGTGTCGCGCACCCGGTCGATCGCTCCCGGGGGCAGGTCCTGGACGACGCCCCCGGGGCGGATGTAGGCGTTGTTCATCCGCAGCCCGGTGATCATCTCGATGATCGTCAGGATGCGCTCGCGCTCGCGGAAGCCGACGGTCATCACCGTCGTGGCGCCCATCTCCAGCCCCCCCGTGCCGAGTGCCACCAGGTGCGAGCTGACCCGGGTCAGCTCCATCATCAGGACCCTGATGATGGAGACCCGCTCCGGGATCTGCTCGGTGATGCCCAGCAGCTTCTCGATCGCGAGGCAGTACACGGTCTCCTGGAACATCGGCGTGAGGTAGTCCATCCGCGTGCAGAAGGTCACCCCCTGCGTCCAGTTCCGGAACTCCATGTTCTTCTCGATGCCGGTGTGCAGGTAGCCGATGCCGGCCCGGGTCTCGGTGACCGTCTCGCCGTCGAGCTCGAGGATCAGGCGCAGCACGCCGTGGGTGGAGGGGTGCTGGGGGCCCATGTTGACGACGATGCGCTCCTCGTTGAGCGCAGTGGCCTCGTCGACGAGCCCGTCCCAGTCACCGCCCTCGGCGGTGAAGACCGGGGCGCCCGCAGCCGCGGTCTCGTCGGCGGCGGAGGTCGCGTACGGGTCGGTGTATGCCGTTGCTCCGCTCATCAGCTGTATGACCTCCGCTGGTCGGGCGGGGGGATGGTCGCGCCCTTGTACTCGACCGGGATGCCCCCCAGGGGGTAGTCCTTGCGCTGGGGGTGCCCGGGCCAGTCGTCGGGCATGAGGATGCGGGTGAGCGCCGGGTGGCCGTCGAACTGGATGCCGAACATGTCCCACGTCTCGCGCTCGTGCCAGTCGTTGGCCGGGTAGGTCTCGACGATCGAGGGGATGTGCGGGTCGCTGTCCGGGCAGGTCACCTCGACCCGGACCCGCTGGCTGCCGTTGGTGATCGACAGGAGGTGGTAGACGGCGTGCAGCTCGCGGCCCCGCTCGTCCGGGTAGTGGACGCCGGAGACGCCGGTGCACACCTCGAACCGCAGGGCGGGGTCGTCCCGCAGCTGCCGGGCGACCGCGGGCAGGTGGGCGCGGCGGACGAAGATCGTCATCTCGCCGCGGTCGACGACGACCCGCTCCACCGCCTCGGAGTATGGCGCTGAGCCCCCGGTCAGCGACCGCTCGAGGCTGTCCGCGAGCTCGTCGAAGTAGCTTCCGTACGGGCGCCGGGCCGCGGCCGGCAGCAGGACCGGGCTCTGCAGGCCGCCGTAGCCGGTCGTGTCCTCGCCCAGGCTGGGCCCGAACATCCCCCGCCGCTCGCCGATCACCACGGGGTCCGGCGTGGTGCCCGGGGGCGCCGGCAGGTTGCGGGCGTACTCGAGGTCGCCCTCCTGGCTGCGCGCGTGCGAGGTGGGCTCGACGGGGGCCTCGCCGCCGCCCCTGGGCTGGTCGCTCACGCCAGCAGCCCCTTCATCGCGTGCGTGGGCGTCGCGCTCAGCGCGGCCTCCTCCGCGGCGCGGGCGGCGGCCTCCCGGTTGACCCCGAGCGGCATCCCCTGGATCTGCTCGTGCAGCATGATGATGGCGTTGAGGAGCATCTCGGGCCGCGGTGGGCAGCCCGGCAGGTAGATGTCCACCGGGATGATGTGGTCGACCCCCTGGACGATCGCGTAGTTGTTGAACATCCCCCCCGAGCTCGCACACACGCCCATGGCGATGACCCACTTGGGGTTCGGCATCTGGTCGTAGACCTGGCGCACGACGGGGGCCATCTTCTGGCTGACCCGACCGGCGACGATCATCAGGTCCGCCTGCCGCGGCGTCGCGGAGAACCGCTCCATCCCGAACCGTGCGATGTCGTAGTCGGGGGTGCCGACGGCCATCATCTCGATCGCGCAGCAGGCGAGCCCGAAGGTCGCCGGCCACATCGAGCTCTTGCGCATGTAGCCGGCCAGACCCTCGACCGTCGAGAGCAGGAAGCCGGACGGGAGCTTCTCCTCGATACCCATGAGACCCGCTCTCCTAGTCCCAGTCCAGCCCACCGCGACGCCACACGTAGGCGTACGCGACGAAGACGGTGAGGATGAACAGGACCATCTCGACCAGCGCGAACAGGCCCAGCTGGTTGAAGGCCACCGCGAAGGGGTAGAGGAAGATGCTCTCGACGTCGAAGACGATGAAGAGCATCGCGGTCAGGTAGTACTTGATGGGGACCCGCCCCCCGCCCACGGCCTGCGGCGTCGGCTGGATGCCGCACTCGTAGGCCTCGAGCTTGGCGCGGTTGTAGCGCTTGGGGCCCACGACGAGGCTGGTGAAGACCGACAGCGCCGCGAAGGCGGCACCGAGGCCGAGCAGGAAGAGCAGCGGGACGTACGCGTTGGTCATCCGTGGCTCCCCTCTGGCCGGCCGGTCCCACCGGGCGCCCCCATCCTATGGGCGGTGCTGGGAGCGCCGACCCGCCGGTGCCGGGCGCCCACCGGTGCTGCGGGGCGGGAGGTCATGCGTCCGGCGCCATCGTCGACATCACGTGGATCAGCCGGTCGTCGACGCGGCTGCCGTGCGGCTCGGCGAGGTTCGCCATCACCTTGAGGAGGAAGCGCATCATCGTCGTGCGGGGCAGCCCGTACCTGGTCGCCAGGCGCATGACCTCGGGGTTGCCGATCGCCCTCGCGAACCAGCGCCCCAGCGTGTAGTACCCACCGAGGGCGTCCTTCATGACCCCGGGGTAGGACTGAAGCACTCGCTCCCGGCCCGCGGCGTCCCCCCGGGCGAAGGCCTGGGTGGCGACGTCGGCGGCCAGGCGCGCCGACTCCATCGCGTAGGCGATCCCCTCACCGTTGAACGGGTTGACCATGCCGCCCGCGTCACCGACGAGCACCAGCCCCTTGTCGTAGTGCGGCTGGCGGTTGAACCCCATCGGCAGCGCGGCGCCACGGATGGGCTGCGTCATCGTGGCGTCGTTGTAGGTCCACTCCGCCGGCATCGTCGCCACCCAGCGCCGCATGACGTCCCGGTAGTCCACCTTGCCGAAGGCGGCTGAGGTGTTGAGGATCCCCAGCCCCACGTTGGACGTGCCGTCGCCGACCCCGAAGACCCAGCCGTAGCCGGGCAGCAGCACCCGCTGCCCGGTGACCGGGTCGGCCGACCACAGCTCGAGCCACGACTCGAGGTAGTCGTCGTCGTGCCGGGGGGAGGTGTAGTAGGTGCGCACGGCGACGCCCATCGGCCGGTCCGCACGCTTCTCCCGTCCCAGCGCGAGCGAGAGGCGCGAGGAGGTGCCGTCGGCGGCGACGACGACGGGGGCGCGGAACTCGAGGACGTCGGCGGCGGCGCGGCGGCCCGGCTCGTGGGCCGGCTCGTGCGCCAGCTCGTGGGCCGCGGTGGCGCGCACGCCGACGACGGCACCCGCCGCGTCGGTGATCGGCCCCGTGACGGTGGTCGCCTCGTGCAGCCGGGCGCCGTGCTTGACCGCGTGACGGGCGAGGATGTCGTCGAAGTCCGTGCGGGTGCGCACCAGCCCGTACGGCGGGAACGCGCTGCTGTCGGGCCAGTCGAGCTGCAGGCGCATCCCGCCGCCGATGATGCGCAGCCCGTGGTTCTTGACCCAGCCGTCGTCCTCGGGAGTCGGGATGCCGAGGGTGACCAGCTCGCGCACCGCCCGCGGGGTGAGCCCGTCGCCGCAGACCTTCTCGCGGGGGAAGCGGGTCTTCTCCAGCAGCAGGACGTCCAGACCGCTCATCGCCAGGTATGCCGCGGTCGCGGACCCGCCGGGTCCGGCACCGACGACGATGACGTCGGCGGACTCGACCGGCGCCCCCGGGGTGCCGGCGCCGCTCATGCCCTGAGCGCCCGGGCTGCTCATGCTCTGATCATGCCTGCCTGCTTGTGAAGTGGTTCACGAAGTCTAGTCCCGCCCGGTGCCCCTGTCAGATGAGGTCCCCCTAACCCGGGCGGTGACCGACCGGCATACCGAGTCACCCGGGTGGTCGCCCGCCGTGGTGGCGGTCACCGGGTGACGGTCACCGGGTGCCGCGGTGCAGCGCCACGACCCCCCCGGTAAGGTTGCGCCAAGACACCTCCCGCCACCCGGCCGCCAGGACGGTGGCCGCCATCGCCCGCTGGTCGGGCCAGGCCCGGATGGACTCCGCGAGGTAGACGTAGGAGTCGGGGTTCGAGGAGACGCGGCGGGCGATGGCCGGCAGGGCACGCATGAGGTAGTTGGTGTAGACGCTCCGGAAGGCCGCGTTGACGGGCTGGCTGAACTCGCAGACCACGAGCCGGCCCCCCGGGCGGGTCACCCTGAGGAACTCGGCCAGCGCGAGGGCCGGGTCGGCGACGTTGCGCAGTCCGAAGGAGATCGTCACCGCGTCGAAGCAGGCGTCGGCAAAGGGCAGCCGCATCGCGTCCGCGCCGGTGAAACCGAGGTCCGGCCTGCGCTGGGCCCCGACCTGGAGCATGCCGAGCGAGAAGTCGGCCGCGACGACCTCGACCCCCGCGTCGGCGAAGGGCTCGGAGCTCGTGCCGGTGCCCGCCGCGATGTCGAGGACCCGCTCCCCCGGGCGGGCCCCCACCGCGGCGACCGTCGCCCGGCGCCACAGCCGGTCCTGTCCGACGGACAGCACGTCGTTGGTGACGTCGTACCGCTCCGCGACGGTGTCGAACATCTCGGCGACGTCGCGCGGCTTCTTGTCAAGGCTGGCACGGCTCATGCCTGCCATCCTCCCCCATCGACCGGGTCCGGGCGCGGCCCCGGGTCCGCCGGCCGTAGGCTGCTGCGCGTGACGGACGCCCCCTTCCCGGACGAGCGCACCGTGGTCATCACCGGCGCGGCCTCGGCCCGCGGCATCGGCCGCGCCACGGCGGACCGGATGGCCGGTGAGGGGTGGGCGGTCGCCATCCTCGACGTCAGCGCCGCGGAGGCCGAGTCGGCCGCCACGGAGATCGGTGGCCGCCACGGGGTGCCCGCTCTCGGGGTCGGCACGGACGTCTCCGTGCAGGCGTCGGTCGAGGCCGCGGTCGAGCGGGTCGAGCGGGCCCTGCCGCCGGTCGTCGCCCTGGCCAACCTCGCCGGGATCAGCTCCCCGACGCCGTTCCTCGAGGAGACCGTCGAGGGATGGGACCGCGTCTTCGCGGTCAACATGCGCGGGACGTTCCTCGTCACCCAGACCGTGCTGCGGGGCATGGTCGCCCGGCGCCTCGGGCGCGTCGTCAGCGTGTCGTCGATCTCCGCGCAGCGCGGGGGTGGCACCTACTCCAAGGTCGCCTACAGCGCCTCCAAGGCGGCCATCATCGGCTTCACCCGCGCGCTGGCCCGCGAGATGGGCGAGTACGGCATCACCGTCAACGCGGTCGCGCCTGGTCCCGTCGACACCGACATCATGGGGGGCACCCTCACCGCGGAGCGCAAGTCCGCCCTGTCCGAGGGGATCATCCTCGGCCGGGTCGGCACCCGCGAGGAAGTGGCCGCACTGCTGTCCTTCCTGCTGGGACCGGACGCCGGCTACATCACGGCGGCCACCTATGACATCAACGGTGGCCTGCAGATCTCCTGACCGACCGCCTGCGGGTGGTCGGGCCGCGAGACTGTGGGACCCCACAACCACGGCCGCAGCGCAGTCACGGTGACAGGAGAGCAGCACGGCGCGGTCCCGGGGGCCGCTCATCCGCCGGACGCCGCAGTCCCGGTGTCCATCCCCGGTGCCCGGGCGCGCATCCGGGACCACAACGTGCGCAGGGGTCGCCGCCTCGCGGTGCTGGACGACGACCCCACCGGCTCCCAGTCGGTGCACGGTGTCAGCGTGGTGACCGTCCTGGACCCGGAGGAGTACGCCCGCGGGCTCGCCGAACCCGGGTCGACCTGCTTCATCCTCACCAACACGCGGAGCCTGGCAGAGCCGGAGGCGGTGGCCCTGGACACCGCTGTGGCGCGGGACCTCGTCGCGCTCGAGCGCCGGCTCGGGGCACCGGTCCAACTCGTCAGCCGGGGCGACTCGACGCTGCGCGGTCACGTCGTTGCCGAGGTGCGGGCTCTCGATGCCCAACGGCGCGCGTCGACGGGCAGGGGCTACGACGGCGTCCTGCTGGTCCCCAGCTACTTCGAGGCCGGGCGCTTCACCGCGGGGGACATCCACTGGGCAGTGGTGCAGGGCGTGCCCGTGCCCGCGGGGGAGACCGAGTTCGCCAGGGACGCCACGTTCGGCTACACCTCCTCGGACCTGCGGGACTTCGTGGTGGAGAAGGGCGGCGGACCCACTGGCCGCAACCAGGTCAGGAGCATCAGTCTCGACGACATCAGGCTCGGTGGCCCGGACCGGGTGGCCGCGGTCCTCGACGGGCTCGTCGGGTGCCAGTTCGTCGTCGTCAACGCCACCCAGTTCGCCGACCTGGAGGCGGTCGTCCTCGGGCTGCACCTCGCCGAGGACGGCGGCAAGCAGTTCCTGCACCGCAGCGGCCCGTCCTTCGTCCGGGCGCTGGCCGGGATCGAGCCGATCGACCCACTGACGGCGCAGCAGGTCCGGGCCGGGCACGCACCGGCTCGGCACGGACCGGCTCGGCACGGACCGAGCGGCAGCGGACCGGCCGGGCACGGGCTGGTCGTCGTCGGCTCCCACGTCGGGCAGACCGCGCACCAGATGGCGGAGGTACGCCGTCGCGGCGGCGTCGTCGAGGTCGAGCTGGACGTCGCGGAGCTGGTCCAGCCGCACCGCCGCGGGGCGCACGTTCGCGAGACGGTGGAGCGCGTCGTCGCCGGGCTGGCCGGGTCGGACGTCCTGCTGTTCACCTCGCGCGCGCTCGTCCGCGGGGGTGACTCCGACAGCAGCCTCGAGATCGCCCGCACCGTGTCGACGGCGGTGACCGAGGTCGTCCGGGAGGCACTGGCCGCCGGGCCGGCCTGGGTCATCGCGAAGGGGGGGATCACCTCGCACGACGTCGCCGTGCGGGGCCTGGGGATCCGCCGGGCCACCGTCCTCGGCCAGGTCTTCCCCGGCATGGTGTCGGTCCTGCGGCCGGACGAGGCCCCGCAGGCCGTCATCGGCATGCCCTACATCGTCTTCGCCGGCAACGTCGGCGACGAGAACGCCTTGGCCGACACCATCGAGTTGCTCCGGGGCTGAGCAGTCCCGCCCCGGGCCGCTCCTGCCGCTCGTCACGCCGCTCCTGCCGCTCGTTACGCTAACGGTGACATGTCACCCGTTTCCCGGCCCGTGGCGCACGGTGAGGGCGGGGCCGAGCTCCCCGGGACCGGCCCGGCGCTGGTCGTCCGGACCGTCCCGCTCGGGGAGCCGGACGGCGGTCTGCTCGCCCTGATCCCCGAGCAGGACGACCCGCGCGAAGTCGTCTCCTGGGTGCGCCGCGGCGAGGGGCTCGTCGGCTGGGGTCGCGCGGCAACCGTCACCACCCGGGGCCCCGGGCGGTTCACGCAGGCCGGGGCGTGGTGGCGGCGGACCGTTGCCCGCGCCGTGGTGCGGGACGAGGTCCGCGCGCCGGGGTCCGGACCGGTCGTCTTCGGGTCGGTGCCGTTCGCCGACGGGTCCGCCGAACCGGCCGTCTTCATCGTCCCGGAGGTCGTCGTCGGCCACCGGTCCGGACGCTGGTGGCTGACGACCACCGGCATCGACCCCCACCTCCCGGCGGGACTCCCACCGCCGCCGGCCACCCGTCCGCGGCCCCCGCTGGGCGTCGCCTTCGCCGACGGCGCGCTGTCGCCCGCCCGGTGGGCCCTCGCGGTCGCGGAGGCGGTCGGCCGCATCACCGACGGTGACCTCGACAAGGTCGTCCTGGCCCGGGACCTGCTCGTGCACGCCGCGGCGCCGGTCGACCCCCGGTGGGTCCTGCAGAGCCTCGCGGCGCGTTACGACAACACCTGGGTCTTCAGCGTCGGCGGCCTGCTCGGGGCCACCCCGGAGCTGCTCGTGCGCCGGGACCGGGGGCTGGTCACCTCACGGGTCCTCGCCGGCACGATCCGGCGCACCGGTGACGACGGGAAGGACCTGGCGCTCGCCGCGTCGCTGGCCCGCTCGAGCAAGGACCTCGAGGAGCACGAGTACGCAGTGCGCTCCGTCGCCGAGGCCCTCGCGCCGCACTGCTCGTCGATGAACGTGCCGGAGTCCCCCTTCGTGCTGCACCTCAGCAACGTCATGCACCTGGCCACCGACGTCGCCGGCGTGAGCTCCGACGCGGCGAGCTCCCTCGCGCTGGCCGCATCCCTGCACCCGACCGCCGCCGTCGGGGGGACACCGACCAGGACGGCCGTGGCCCTCATCGCCGAGCTCGAGGGCATGGACCGCGGCCGGTACGCCGGTCCCGTCGGCTGGATGGACGCGTCGGGCGACGGGGACTGGGGAATCGCCCTGCGCTGCGGGCGGTTCGACGACGCGGACGCGTCCTGCCTCCGGCTCTTCGCCGGCTGCGGGATCGTCGCAGGGTCGGACCCCGCGTCCGAGGTCGCCGAGTCGGACGTCAAGCTCGTGCCGATGCGTGACGCCCTCTCGGGGGCCTGAGCCGGGCCGGGGGCTCCGCCGACCGGGTGGGTGGACGGCATACTCGAGTGCTGTGAGCTCCCCCGACCGCGCCGTGCGCGTCCTGCGGTCCCTGTATGCCGGAGGAGTCCGTGACCTCGTCCTCGCGCCGGGCTCGCGCTCGGCTCCGCTCGCCCTGGCTGCGTATGCCGCGGACGTCGCCGGTGACCTGCGCCTGCACGTGCGCGTCGACGAGCGGACGGCCGGCTTCCTCGCCCTCGGGCTGAGCATCGGCTCCCGTCGCCCGGTGGCCGTCGTCACGACGTCCGGGACCGCCGTCGGCAACCTGCTCCCGTCGGTGA
>JBPCOG010000376.1:0-2390 GCA_051000455.1 Lapillicoccus sp.
AGATCCTCGAGGGAGCGTCCGCGCAGGTATGCCGGCTTGTGCGCCAGGACGACACGGTCGGCGTCCCGTCCCGCGATCTCGCCCAGGGCCTGGATGGCCTCGTCAGCACGGTCCCCGGTGCCGCCCAGCCCGAGGTGCACGCGGCCCCCGGGTGCGACGAGGCCGTGGCAGACCTCGAGGAGCGCCTCGAGTCCCGCCTCGTTGTGGGCGAGGTCGACGATGACGCTCGCCTGCCCGCCGGACGGGAGCGGCACCGAGTAGGTGTTCATCCGGCCGGAGCTGAGCACCGGGTCGGGCAGGAACGTGCGCAGGCCCTCGACCACCGCGGCGCGTGGCACGCCGAGCCCCAGGGCGGCCGCGGCGGCGGCCAGGGCGTTGGCGATGTTGGACCTCGACAGGCCGGCGAGCGTGACGGGCACGTCGACGACCTTCGCGAGACGGTCCGGGTCGGCCCCCGGGGTGAGGACGACCAGCTGGCCGTCGAGCACCGTGATGCCGCGGCCACCGCTGTCGATCGACTCGCGCAGGGCCGGGGAGTCGGGGTCCAGGCTGAACGCCCACGGGCGGGCCCTGATCCGGTGGCGCATCGACCACACCCGGGGATCGTCGCCGTTGAGGACGACCCACCCGCTCGGTCTGGTGACCGTCGTGACGATCGCCTTGACCTCGGCCAGCTGGTCGAGGGTCTCGATCCCGTGCAGCCCGAGGTGGTCCGCGGTCACGTTCGTGACGACGCTGACGTCGTTGACGGCGACCCCCATCCCCTTGAGCAGCAGCCCGCCGCGAGCGGTCTCGAGAACGGCGATCTCGAGGCCCGGCGTGGCAAGCACCTCGCGCGCGCCCGTGGGCCCGGAGAAGTCCCCGGGGTCGACCATCTCGCCCATGACGACGACCCCGTCGGTCGAGCTCCACGCGGTCCGCAGCCCCGCGGTCATCGCCAGATGCGCCACCATCCTCGTCGTCGTCGTCTTGCCGTTGGTGCCGGTGATGGAGGCCACCGGGACCCTCGGCACGATGAGGGTGGGGACCGCCCCGGCCGGCGCCTCGCGGACCCGCCGGCCGACCCGCTCGAACACCGGGTCGACCTCCTCCTCAGCCGCGCCGAGCAGGGCGCCGAGGAGGGGACCGAACTGCTCGGCAGCGACCGTGCCGCGGTTGCGGTGCCGCCAGGGGATGGCGACGACGATCTCGTCGACCGCGCTCCCGGTGCGGGCGCGGACCCCCAGCCGCGGGATCCCGGCCACCCGGGCCATCCGGCGCATCACCTGCCCGGCGACGCGCATGACGAACCGCTGGCGCTGGGCCGAGCCGGCCCGCCCCGGCCTCGACGAGCCGAGACCGAGCCGGCGGGCGAGCGCGGAGGCCTGCGACCCGTCAAGCGCGAGGTAGCCGGGCACCCGGAGGCTGATCTTCACGGCCGGGCGGGTGAAGTAGAGGTTGGGGCCCTCGAGGACCCGCACCTCGGTGACCGTGACCCCGCCCGCCCCCTCGCCCGCCACCGCGCCCGCCCCCGCGACCCCCGCTGCCGAAGTCATGGCGGCGAGCCTAACGGCCCCCACGGCCGCCGGGGACTGCACGGTGAGGGAGGGCCGTCACTGCCCCATCGCGTGGACACCACCGTCGACGTGGACGATCTCGCCGGTCGTCGCGGGGAACCAGTCCGAGAGCAGCGCGACGCATCCCCTGGCCGCCGGCCCGGGGTCGTTGACGTCCCAGCCCAGCGGAGCCCGGGTGTCCCAGGAGCTCTCGAACTGCTCGAACCCCGGGATCGACTTCGCGGCGGTCGTCCGCAGCGGTCCCGCCGAGACGAGGTTGCACCGCACCCGCCTGGGGCCGAGGTCACGGGCCAGGTACCGGCTCGTCGACTCGAACGCCGCCTTGGTCACACCCATCCAGTCGTAGACCGGCCACGCGAACTTCGCGTCGAAGGTCAGCCCGACGACACTTCCGCCATCGGTCATCATCGGCAGCGCCGCTGCCGCCAGGGCCTTGAGGGAGTATGCGGAGGCGTGCATCGCCGTCGCGACGTCCTCCCACGTGCCGTCCATGAAGCTGAAGGCGCCCTGGGGCGCGAAGCCGATGGAGTGCAGCACGCCGTCCAGCCCGTCCAGGTGCTCCCTCGTGCGTTCCGCGAGGGAGGCGAGGTGCCCGTCGTCGGTGACGTCGAGCTCGATCACCGCCGGCGTGCTCGGCAGCCTCTTGGCGATCGTCCGGGTGATCCGCATCGTGCGCCCGAACGAGGTGAGGACCACCTCCGCGCCCTCCTGCTGGGCCAGCCTGGCCACGTGGAAGGCGATGGAGGAGTCCATCAGCACGCCGGTGATGAGCAGTCGCTTGCCCTCGAGAATCCCCACGTCAGAAGCACCTTCCTCGTCGTGGACCGCGCTCCA
>JBPCOG010000048.1:0-1064 GCA_051000455.1 Lapillicoccus sp.
GCGGACCCGGTCGCGCTGCAGGGCCTCTCGCCGGTCATCGCCGAGGAGGTCAACGTGCGCGACGTCACGCTGCTGGACGCCGCGCAGGCCCACGAGTCGGACTTCGGTGTGTCGCAGCGGCTCAGCGTCAACGCCCGCGTTGCCGGTCCCCGTCTGGGCCGGGCCGTGCAGGGTGCCATCGCCGGGGCGAGGGCGGGTGACTGGTCGGTGTCCGAGGACGGCACGGTCACGGCCGGCGGCATCGCGCTGGCTGCTGGCGAGTTCGCGCTCGAGACGGTGGTGGCCGACCCGGCAGGCACCGGCTCGTCGTGGGCGGTCGGCATGGTCGCGGGGGGCGGGTTCGTGGTCCTCGACACCTCGGTCACCGCCGAGCTGGCCCAGGAGGGGCTCGCCAACGACGTGATCCGGGCGGTGCAGCAGGCGCGGCGGGAGGCGGGGCTGCACGTCAGCGACCGGATCTCCCTGACCATCGCCGCCGACCAACCGGTCTTCGAGGCCACCGTCGCGCACCGGGCCCGGCTGGTCGGGGAGACGCTCGCAGAGCAGTTCGGCTCGGCGCCGCGGCTCGACGCGCTGGCCCCGGGACGCCCGGTCGTCGAGACCACGGTCGGCGACGGGCACCGGGCGCGGATCCTGGTGGCGAGGCGATGAGGGGGCGTCCGGACGCGGCGCAGGTCGAGGCGGAGCGGCGGCTCGGGGTCACCAAGCGCATCAGGCAGATCGAGCGGGAGATCCTCGCCCGGTCGCCCGAGCACGACGTCCAGCCGACGCTCGAGCGGGTCCGGGCGGTCATGGAGCTGCTCGGCGACCCGCAGCGCGGCTACCCGATCGTCCACCTGACCGGCACCAACGGCAAGACGTCCACGGCCCGGATGGTCGAGGCGCTGTGTCGCGAGCTGGGACTGACGACCGGACGGTTCACCTCCCCGCACCTGCACAGCTCCCGCGAGCGGATCGCCATCAGCGGCGAGCCGATCTCGGCTGAGCGGCTGATCGCGGTCTACGACGAGGTCCTGCCGTACGTCGAGCTGGTCGACGCGCGCTCGGTGGCGACGGGCGGTCCC
>JBPCOG010000450.1:0-3484 GCA_051000455.1 Lapillicoccus sp.
AGCTGTGGCCGCTCTCGACGGGGACAGCCCTGCGACTGTCCGTCGCAGCGGTCGTCGTGCTCGTCAACGCGCTCCAGGGACAGGGACTGCGCGTCCTGCCGTGGGCGCTGCTCGTCGTCGCCATGGATCTGCTGACCGTGATCATGCTCGTCAACGCCCACGTCCCGGTGCCGCATGCGCGCCGGATGCAGGCTCTCGCACCGACCCTGGCGGGGGCGCTCGCCGCCGGCCTGGCACTGGAGATGGGTGCCGGAGCGCTACCGCTCGTCGTCATCCCCCTCTTCCGTGCCGGGGAGCAGTGGAGCCGTCGCGGCGTGGTGCTCGCCGCCTCGGTCTGGGCTCTCAGCGGCGTGGCGAGCGGGTTCGTCAACGAGGGCTCGGCGACCCGGCTGCAGCCGGTCAACGTGGCCCTGTGGGGCGCACTGGCCCTCAGCCTCGGCGTCCTCGCCGCGTGGGCGCGGCGCATCTCCCCCGCCAGGACGTCGGGCAACCCCATCGCGGACGAGGCGGCCGCCCTCGTCTCGCGACTCGACCAGCTGGTCGTCAACCTTGACGGCGGGTTCGACCCGGCCGCCTCCGCCGAGCAGCTCCTCGACGCTCTCGGAGGCAGGTCCTCGAGGACGCGCAGCGCCGTCCTCATCGGCTCTGCCCGCGACCGCCCGGTGCCCCTCGCGCTCCACGGGGCGGAGCGCATCCCGTGGGCCGACCCCCCGAGCGAGGACGGGGCAGTGGGCGTTGCCTGGCGCGAGGGCAGGCCGGCGGGCAGATGGGACCCGCTGACCCAACGCGCCGTCGTGGCCGTCCCCCTGTGGGACGCCCACGGGCTGCAGATCGGGGTCCTGGCCACCGACGAGCCGGCAAGCGGCCGGCCGGCCCCAGCCGTCGTCGCCGAGGTGTGCGACGTGGCCGCGAGGTACGGCAGCGTCCTCGGTCTCGCGCTCGCCTTCGCCCGCCTGCGTGAACGCGCCGGACTCGAGGAGCGGGAGCGGCTGGCGCGCGAGATGCACGATGGCATCGCCCAGGAGCTGGTCGCCCTCGGCTACCGGCTGGACGCGATGCGACGGCTGGCGCAGACCGGACGTGGCGACGTGGACCGGGAGCTGGGCGACGCCCGCAGCGAGATCAGCCGGATCCTCGGTGACCTGCGCTCGCACATCAGCGACCTGCGCGTGTCCGTGCGCCCGGAGCGGGGGCTCGGCGCAACGATGAGCGCGCGGCTGCAGGCGTTCGGCACGACGACCGGCCTGGTCGTCGGCCTGCGACTCAGCGAGTCGGGTTTCCGGCTGCCCGCGCACGTCGAGACCGGGCTCTACCGGATCTTCCTCGACGTGCTCGCCGATGCCAGGCGCAGCCACGACGCCACGTTCGTCGAGGTCGACCTGACCGTGCTGACCCGGGAGGCGGTCCTGCTGATGCGCCACGACGGGAGCACGGCACTGCGTGCCGCCGAGCTGGCGCGGCACCTCGGGTCGGGCGGGGCGCAGGTCGACGTCGAGGACGGTGACGGCCTCGAGATGGTCGCGCGGTTCCGCACCCCTGCGGCCCAGGGGCTCCGGGCCCACGTGGCCGAGAGGGTGCCCCAGCCGTCATGACCCAGGAACTCGCCCTCGGCGGGCAGTCAGAAGAGCGAAGCCCGATCAGGGTCCTGCTCGTCGACGACCACGCGCTCGTGCGGCAGGGCATCTCGAGCCTGCGCGGTGACGACGGCTCGATCGTCGTCGCCGGCGAGGCCTGGAGTCTCGCCGGGGGCCTCGCCCTCGCGGCGTCGGTGGCTGCCGACGTGCTCGTCGTCGACGTGTCGCTGGGCGACGGGTCAGGACTCGACCTCGTCCGGGAGATGCGTCGCGGGCGTCCGGCCATGGGGATCGTCGTGCTGACGATGCACGACGACGACGACACCCTCCTCGAGGCGCTGGATGCCGGCGCGTCGGCGCTGGTCCTCAAGAGCGGCACCGCCGACGAGGTGGTCTCGACGGTTCGTCGGGCTGCGGTGGCACCGGACGCGTTCACCGCCGTCGGGCTGGCCGGCGCCCTGCGCAGGCGTTCCAGCGCCAGCACCCCCACTCTCACGGTGCGCGAGCTGGAGGTCCTGCAGCGGCTGGCCGCGGGAGACTCGGTCACGCAGGCGGCTCGCCAGCTGTACATGAGCGAGTCGACCGTCAAGACGCACATCGGCAAGATCTACGACAAGCTTGGAGTGCACAACCGGGCGAGCGCCGTGATGTCCGCGATCAGGCTCGGACTCGTCACGTCGGAATGACGTCCCGGAATGACGTCCCCCGCGGCCGTTCGGGCGAGTCCCGAGCCCGCTGGGCCTCGCTCAGCGGCCGGCGATCCACAGCACGAACAGTGTGCTCAGCGCCAGGCTGAAAAGGGCCGAGGCGGCCGTCAGGAGCAGTCGCTCCCGGTGCGTCTGCGCGTCGTTCTCGCATGCGGCTGGAGCCTGTGGGTGGTGCCTGGACGAGGTCATCCGCCCATCTTCCCGAAGGTGTCCATGATGCGGATGGCGCCGGGGCCGATGATGACGATGAACACCGCTGGGAAGATGCACGGCAGCAGCGGGAAGAGGATCTTGACCGGGACCTTCTGGGCCTTCTCCTCGGCCCGTTGCCTGCGCGCGGAGCGCATCTCCTTGGACTGCTCGCGCAGGACGTTGGCGATGGGCAGCCCGAGGCGGTCGGCCTGGACCAGGGCGCTGACGAAGGTCTTGATCTCGGGCACCCGGGTGCGTTGGGCGAAGGCGGTGAACGCGGCGGCGCGGGACTTGCCGATCTGGATCTCGGACAGGATCCGGGCGAACTCGCCGGCGACGGGCCCGTCCACGGACCGGGCGACCTGCAGCAGCGCGCCGTCGAAGCCCTGTCCGGCCTCGACGCAGACGGTGAGCATGTCGAGGGCGTCGGCCAGGGAGCGCTGCAGCGCGTCCTGGCGTTTGACACCGGCGTTGTACAGCAGCAGGTCGGGCAGGAACAGCCCCGCGGCGGCGCCGAGGCCGGCGTAGGTCAGCCCGCGCAGCGAGAGGCCGCCGAAGAGCAGGCCGAGCAGTGCCCCCGCGATCAGGGCCGCGCCCTTGGCGCCGAGGACCTTCTCCGCGCTCCAGCCGGGCGGGTTGCCGGCGAGGTCCAGCAGCCGCGCCAGGCGGGCAGCGGTGCCCGACGGCGACATCTTCAGACCGAGTGCGCGGGTCCGGTCCAGCGGGGGCAGCAGCAGCCGGTCCCTGGCGGACAGCTCGTTGCGTGCTCTCTCCTGCTGGGTCACCTGGTGGTCGATGAGGGCGAGGCTGCGGGCGACGCCGGTGGGGCCGCCGGAGGACAGCACGAGGCTGAACGCCACCGCGCCGAGGGCGAGGCCGATGAGGGCGGCGCCGAGCAGGAGCAGGACCTCGGGACTCATGTTCAGACCTCCACGTTGACGACTTTGCGCATCCAGAAGATGCCCGCGACCATGGCCAGGACCCCGAAGGCCATCATCGCGATGCCGAGCA
>JBPCOG010000449.1:0-7897 GCA_051000455.1 Lapillicoccus sp.
GACTCGATGCGCTGGCGCCGGGCCGCGTGCGAGGCGACGAGGGCCGACTTCATGTAGCCCGACTCGATGGCCGCGACGGCGCCGCCCATCTGCTGGACCCGGTCGATCTCGGCGCTCGCGCCGGCGACGAGGTCGCGGACCCTGCGCTCGACGACGACCGAGCCGGTGAACAGGTCGTCGTGCTCGAGCAGGTCCGACTCGAAGGCCAGCACCTGCTGCATCCGCAGGGACCACTGCTGGTCCCACGGGCGGGGCAGGCCGAGCGCCTCGTTCCAGGCCGGCAGCTGCACGGCCCGCGCCCGGGCGTCCTTCGACAGGGTGACCCCCAGCATCTCGACGACGATCCGCGCGACGTTGTTCTCCGGCTGGGCCTCGGTCAGCCCCAGCGAGTTGACCTGCACGCCGTAGCGGAACCGCCGCTGACGGGGGTCCGCAACGCCGTAGCGCTCCCGGGTCAGCTCGTCCCACATGACGACGAACGCCCGCATCTTGCACAGCTCCTCGACGAACCGCACGCCGGCGTTGACGAAGAACGAGATCCGGGACACCACCTCACCGAAGTCCGACGCTGCCACCTGTCCGGAGTCGCGCACCGCGTCGAGAACGGCGATGGCCGTGCACATCGCATAGGCGATCTCCTGCAGCGGGGTCGCCCCCGCCTCCTGCAGGTGGTAGCTGCAGATGTTGACGGGGTTCCACCTCGGCATGGTCGTCACGGTGTAGGTGACGAGGTCCGTGGTCAGCCGCAGCGACGGCGCGGGCGGGAAGACGTACGTGCCCCGGGAGAGGTACTCCTTGATGATGTCGTTCTGCGTCGTGCCGGCCAGCGCCCGCACGCAGTCAGCCGGGTCCTGCCCTGCCGCGATCGCCTGGTCCTCGGCGACCACCTGGTAGAGCGCGAGCAGCCACATCGCCGTCGCGTTGATCGTCATCGACGTGTTCATCGCCGACAGCGGCAGGTCCCGGAAGAGGGCAGCCATGTCCCCGACGTGGCTGACCGGGACACCCACCTTGCCGACCTCTCCCCGTGCCAACGGGTGGTCGGGGTCGTAGCCGGTCTGGGTCGGCAGGTCGAAGGCGACCGAGAGCCCGGTCTGGCCCTTGGCGAGGTTTCGCCGGTAGAGCGCGTTGCTGGCCGCGGCGCTGGAGTGACCGGCATACGTGCGCATCACCCACGGCGCATCCCGGGCGGGGCGCGACGACAGGCCCTCGGGCACCTCCCCCTCGTCATCGGACACCCTACGGACGGTATCCGCGACCGGCCCGACGCGCACCACCCGCGCCGAGCAGAGCCACCACCGGGTGGACCGGGTGGGCACCGCGGCTGGGGGGCGACCGACGCCGGCCCAGCTACGGACGTCAGCCGAAGGGGTCCTCGTCGTCCGGTTCCCGGGTGACGTCCGCCCCGAGGGCCTGCAGGACCGTCTCGAAGCCCGGGTACCCCCGGTCGATGTGCTGCGCCCCACTGACGGTGGTGACGCCCTCGGCGACGAGGCCGGCGATGACCAGCGCCGCCCCGGAACGGATGTCGCTGGCCTGCACCGGGGCGCCGGAGAGCTGCTCGACGCCGTGGACCATGACATGGTGCCCGTCGACCCGCGCGTCGGCGCCGAGCCGGGCCAGCTCCTGCACGGTCCGGAAGCGTGCCTCGAACAGGTTCTCGGTGACCATCGCGCTGCCGTCGGCCACCGCGTTGTAGGCCAGCGCGAAGGGCTGCAGGTCGGTCGGGAAGCCGGGGTACGGCAGGGTCGCCACGTCGATCGCTCTCGGCCGACCGCCGCGGCCGGCGACGCGGAAGCCCCGGTCCGTCACGGAGACCTCGCTCCCTGCCCGCGCGAGCAGGTCGAGCGTGACGTCGAGGTGGTCCGCGACCCCGCCGACCACCTCGATGTCCCCACGCGTCGTCGCCGCAGCGAAGGCCCAGGTGCCGGCGGCGATGCGGTCCGGGACGACCCGGTGGGTCGCCGGGTGCAGGCTCGGCACCCCTTCGATCTCGATCTCCGGCGTCCCCGCCCCCGAGACCCTGGCACCCATGGCGACGAGGAACGCGGCGATGTCGGCGATCTCCGGCTCCCGGGCGGCGTTCTCGATGCGGGTGGACCCGGTCGCGAGGACCGCTGCGGTGAGGACGTTCTCGGTGGCACCGACACTGGGGAACTCCAGCCGGATCTCGGCACCGCGCAGCCCGGCGGGCGCGGTGGCGATGAGGTAGCCGTGGGCGACCCGCACCCGCGCGCCGAGGGCCTCGAGCCCTGCGGCGTGCAGGTCCAGCCCGCGGGACCCGATCTCGTCCCCGCCGGGGACCGCCACGTCGGCCCGGCCGCACCGGGCCACCAGGGGCCCGAGGACCGAGATGGACGCGCGCAGCGCCCGCACCAGCTGGTAGTCCGCCCGGTGGCCGATCCTCTCGGGCACGTCGATCTCGACGACACCGGTGCCGGGGTCGTAGTCGACGTCGGCGCCGAGGCGACGCAGCAGCTCGGCCATGATCGTCACGTCGAGGATGGCCGGGACGTTGGTCAGCCTGGAGCGCCCGGCCGCGAGGAGCGCCCCTGCCATGAGCTTGAGCGCGCTGTTCTTGGCCCCCGTCACGAGCGCCTGTCCGGAGAGGGACGCCCCGCCCACGACCCGGAGCCGTTCTGCCACCCGAGCACCCTAGCCGCTGCGGGGGATGGGAGGCTGGTGGCCATGGTCAACCTGACGAGGATCTACACCCGCACGGGCGACGACGGCACGACGGCTCTCGGCGACTTCAGCAGGACGACGAAGAACGACCCGCGGCTGCTCGCGTACGCCGACGTCAACGAGGCCAACGCCGCGGTCGGGGTCGCCGTGGCTGCCGGCGGCCTGCGCGACGACATCACGGCGACGCTGACCAGGGTGCAGAACGAGCTGTTCGACGTGGGCGCGGACCTGTGCACGCCCCTGCGGAAGGCGTACGACTTCCCGCCGCTGCGCGTGCAGCCGCCGTGGGTCGACGACCTCGAGACCGACTGCGACCGCTACCTGTCCGAGGTCGAGCCGCTGCGGTCGTTCATCCTCCCGACCGGGACCGTCGGAGCGGCATACCTGCATGTCGCGACGACCGTGGTGCGCCGGGCGGAGCGGGGCGCCTGGGCGGCGCTCGACGCCCACGGGGATCAGCCGGGTGCGGCTCCCGGCGAGGGGGGCGTCAACGTGCTCACCGCCAGGTACCTCAACCGGCTCTCGGACCTGCTGTTCATCCTGGCCCGGCTGGCGAACCTGCCGATGGGCGGGGACGTGCTCTGGCAGCCCGGCGGTGGCCGCGTCGAGGTCCCGGCACGGCGGCGGAAGGGCCGGAAGGAGACGTAGGGCTCAGGCCACGTGGACGTCGTAGCCGGGAGGCGCCGCCTCGAGCCACGAGCGCAGCGCCATGTAGGCAGGCATCTGGAGGGCGAGCTCGAGGCTCTCCCCGGCATACCGACAGGGCACCCGCATCCCCTCCGGAAGCTCGTCGATCCGCTGCTCCCCCACCAGCGGGGAAGGGGCCTCGAGATCCAGCCCGGTGCGCTCCCAGTGGAACTTCGGGCGCAGCGAGAGCCCGCCCAGGGAGTACCACTCCAGCCGCTCGGTTCCGAAGCGGACCAGCCCCAGCCGCCATCGAGCGGCACCGGACCGGCGCACCCCGCAGACCGTGAGGATCTTGCCCCGGGCGATCGTGCGGCGCCGGACGAAGACGACCGCCAGCAGCGCGATGACCAGCCCGACCAGCGTGCCCACGGCGAACTCGACATAGGCGAGGACTGAGGGCATCGCCGCCTCCGTCAGCCCTTGGTCCCGGTGACGTCGACGCTGTCCGCCACGATGGTCACCCGGTCGTGCTCGACCGAGAGGAAGCCGCTGTCGATCGTCGCGGTCTGGCTGCCGCCCTCGGTCCCGTGGATGATGACGTCGCCGGAGACGAGGACACCGAGGAACGGGGTGTGTCCCGGCAGGATGCCGAGCTCGCCCTCCATCGACCGGGCGCGCACCATCGTCGCCTCGCCCGACCAGACCTTCCGGTCGGCGGCGACCAGCTCGACCTGCAGTGCACTCACGTCGTCCTCCGGTTCCTCGGTCCTCCCGCTCCCCGAGTTTAGCCCGCAGCGCGCACTTGGCGGGCACGGCCATGCCCCTACCATCGTGGCCATGGGCACGTGGGGGGAGGTCGCCGCACTGGCCACGGACGCGGTGCGGCTGTGGCGGCGCTTCCTCGGCCAGCTGGTGTTCTGGTTCAGCATCGGGTATGCCGTGAGCCTCGCCGCCCGGGAGGGCTCCGCTCGGCTCGGTTCCGGCCAGATCGTGCTCGCCAACATGTGCTTCGGGATCTCCCTCATCGCGACGGCGTGCGCCACCCTGCTGATGATCCACTGCCTCGGTCCGGGCCTGCCTGCACTGCAGCGACTCCTCCAGCCCGTCCGGGACGGTCAGCCCGCGGCGCGAGCGCCCCGGGTCGACGGCGCACCACCCGAGCTGCCTCCGGACGTCCTCGAGCACCGCGACCGCCTCGACACCCTCGCCGCGGTCGTCGGCCCGGTCCTCGCCGTCTACTCGGTGTGGGGGCTCGTCGAGGACCAGGTCCGGCAGCTCTTCTTCGTCAACGCCGTCGTCAACGGCCTCTTCGAGCCGGAGAAGTGGTCGATCAACTTCGACCGGATCGGGTTCTACCTCGGTGGCGCGGCCCTCGTCTGGGTCGTGCGCACCGCGCTGGGCCGGGTGACGCGGCACCTCGCCGACGAGCACACCCCGCGGGCCGGCCGGCTGGCGCGCTGGCTCACCCCCGGCTACATCCTCCTCGAGGGTCTCTGGGTCTTCCTGGCGTTCGCCGCCGGACGCCGCCTCGTCGAGCGGGCGCAGGCCTGGTGGTCGACCCGGACGGTGCAGGCTTGGCTCTTCGACCTGTGGGAGGGCGCGACAGGGTTGCTGCCGACAGTCGTCGTGCCGGTGTCCGAGCTCGTGCGCGGCGTCGGTTCCTGGCTGTTCACGACCCTGCTGCCGGTCACCTTCCACGAGGTCGCTCTCCCGCTGGTCCTTCTCGCCGTCACGTGCATGGTCTTCGGCTGGCGCCAGGCGGATCTGGGCGAGCTGACCGGCGCGGCCGGACTGCGCCGGGCCCGGACGAGGATGGGCGGCAGCTCGCGCCGGCTGCTGCCGCGCGCGACGACCCTGCTCACCGAGGACGTGCGCACCCGCTTCGTCCCCCTCGTGCACTCGCTACGAATGCTCCTTCGAGGAGGACCCCGGCTCGTCGGGGCCTTCCTCGTGCTGGCCGCGGCCCTGTCGCTGCTGCAGGGCGCGGTGCCGTGGGTGCTGCTGCGGGCAGCGGGGCCGACCGGCTCGTACCCGGGCGTGGCGCTCGGGTACGCCCTGGACCTGGCGGTGGGCGTCCTCGTCCAGCCGCTGCTCGTCGCCCTCTACGGGGCAGCGTTCGACCGTTCCCTGGACCTGTTCACCGCCGGCGAGGCGCAACCCGGCCCTTCCCGCCCGGACCGCACGCCCGGGAGCGTCACGGCCGAAGCAGGATCGCCTGCGGCGGCCGCTCCCGCTCGACCTTGAGAGCCAGGGTCGGCGCGGCCCCCTCCGGGACCGCGAACAGCAGCAGGATCCGGCGCTGCTGGCCCGGGACGAGGCTGCGCTGCTCCTGCGTCGACGGGGTGCAGCCCCTGGCACCGGCCCGGTGGTCCGCCGACACCAGCGCCTGGTGCTCGCCGGCGCGCCACTCCCGGCCGGTGGCCGTGTCCAGCAGGGTCATCCCGCAGGTGTAGTCGTCCAGGCGTGCGCCCGGCTCGAAGCTCTGGCGGAGCAGCACCCGGACGAACCTCGCCCCTGGCGGCGCCGGGATCGCCTTGCCCTCCTCCGTGGCGAGGGCTTCGACGACGGTGAGCGAGTCGAGGCCGAAGCTCGCAGCGCCGAGCCCGGCCGTGCCGCCGCCCGACGCGCTGGCGATGACCGGCGGGGTCTCCAGGGCCAGCACGTCCCGGGCGACGTAGCCGCAGGTGCCGACCGCCAGCAGCAGGGCCAGCAGGCCGGCGGCCGCCCAGCGTCGCTGTGGAGTCACCGGAGCACGTCCTGGGTCGGGCTGGCGGCTGGGGGGAGCGAGTCGAGTACCGGCGAGGCGGCCGTCAGCCCGAGCGGGACGCGGACCGACAGGTCGTAGGTGAGGACCTGCTTGCGCGGCGTGATGCTCAGCACCGCCCCGCTCAGCCGGGACGGGGGCACGTCGAAGACGGTCGTCACGGTGGCCACGAACCCCGGCTGGACGACCACTCCCGCATGGTTCGACGCCGGGTCGGGCAGGTAGACGCGCCCGTCATCGGTCAGCAGCTCGAGCCCGAGACTTGGGACCGCGCCGGTGCCCCGGGCCGCCAGCGTCCACGTGACGACCACCCACGTTCCGCGGGCGTCGGAGCGCCGGTTCGACGAGGACGCGATGGCGTGGGCCAGCCGGACCGACTCGACCCGCGCCGAGAAGGCCCGTGCCGCGCCGCTTCGGCCCACCCCGGCCACCTCGACACCCTCGTAGGACGTCGCGTCGAGGTGCTGCTTCGCCCAGGCCGAACCGGCGACGAGCAGCAGGCACCCGACCAGGGGCGCCCACCCTGCCTGAGCGGGGCGCGTGCCGGGCCGCCGGCTCACCGGGCACCCGCCGTCCGGCGGTCCAGCACCGGAACCCGCACCGCCCCCACGGCCGGTCCCGTCACCGGGCCGCTCGCCGCGAGCAGGAGGTTCGGCCGGGGCGGGACGTCCTTGTGCAGCACGACGACCACCGCCTCCGGGGCTGGTCCGCTCTGGCGCCCGCCCCAGTCCCGTTCCAGGGAGATCCGCCTCGGCAGGTCCGGGTCCAGGTTCGAGGAGGCGAAGGTCCTGCCCTCCTCGCCGACCCGGACCGACGCGTCGGCGGTGGGGGGGCCGGGGAGCAGGGTGACGCTGTCGAAAAGGGCGAGTGGCACCGACTTGCGTCCCACGTTGTCGACGGTGAGCCAGACCCGGACGCGGGCGGGCTTTGAGGGGTCGAACGGCGTGCCGTCAGCTGAGGTGTTGACCATCTCGGCCCGCTCGACCGTGACGACGAACCGGCCGAGGCCAACCGGTTCACCGACGGGGAGCGTCCCGCCGACGCGGGAGGTCTCCGCGAACCCGCCGGCCGTCGCGAGGATGCCGGTGGCCACGAGGAGGGCGAGCGCGGCCGCGACAGCGCCGCGGTGTCGAGCCAGCCACCCGCGCAGCGCCCACCCATCCGTGGCGCTCATTCCGCCCGGCCCGGCCCCGCGGCCGCGCCCCCGTAGCTGCGGACCAGCCGGTCGACGACGAAGGCGAGGTTCTCGTCACGAACGGCCACCGGCAGCGGCGGAAGGAAGTCGTCCCACAGCGCCATGCAGGTGCCACGCAGCTGTGGCATCCGTGCCGGCCTGGCGATGAAGAAGACATGCAGGTGCGCCCCGCCGTCGCCCCACCTGCTGACGTGGACCCGGCCGACGCTCGGCAGCGCCTCGACGGCCGCGGCGAGGTGCACGATGAGCCGCCCGAGCTCCGCGGCGCGCTCGTCCGGCAGGTCGCCGAGGTCGTGGTGCTCCCTGGGCACCAGCATCGCGACGAGCGGCGCCCCGCTCGGGCCGAGCGCCGTCAGCCTCCAGTGCTCGTCCTCCCATGCGACCCCCTCCTGCCGGGAAAAGGGGTCGGCGCACTGGCAGGGGCGCCCTCCCTCGCCGTGGCGCGGCTCCTCGGCGGCCGCCAGCGGCTGCAGCGGCTTGAGCCGCAGCTGCCCCGCCTCGAACGGGAAGATGTCCCAGTTGGGGATCTCCGCCGCCACCAGCGCCAGCCGCCGGTCCGGGCCGAGCGCCGCCTCGACGCGCGCGTGGTAGTCCTCGACGCCCTCCGGCATGGCGCGAGCGTACTG
>JBPCOG010000010.1:0-25263 GCA_051000455.1 Lapillicoccus sp.
CGATGAAGCCGATCTTGGCGCCCTTGAACTTCTTGACCGTGTAGGCAGGCAGGATCGTGTTGTTGGTGCCGGCGTACTTGACGTTCGCCGCGAGGAACTGGAAGTCCGCGCCCTCGAAGGTGTGGTCGGGGCACGAGTTCTGGTTGTTCGCGCCGGCGCCGTCGGGGATGCAGCCGCCGTTCTGCATCCGCTGCAGCTCCTTGTAGCCCTCGTCGAACTCGTGGTTGCCCACCGCCGTCACGTCGAGCCCCAGCTTGTTCATCGACTCGATCGTCGGCTCGTCGTGGAAGGCAGCCGACAGCAGCGGCGACGCGCCGATGATGTCGCCGGCGGCCACCGTGACGGTGTTCTCGTGGCCCTGGCGGGCGTCGTTCAGGTGCGTCGCGAGGTACTCCACCCCGCCCACGTCCTTGGTCACGTCCACCGCCTTGCCGGTGACCGGGTCGATCCGGTGGTCCACGGTGATCCGCCCGGACGAGCCGGCCGGCGGCTCCAGGTTGCCGTGGAAATCGTTGAAGGACAGGATCTGGATGTCCAGCGTCGGCCCGCTCTTCTTCGCCTCCGCCGTGCCGCTCACCGCGGTGACGCTCGCCAGGGCGCACAGGCCCACCGACACGGCGCCGACCATGCGCCGTCTTCGTGAACTGGACATTTTTCTCCTCGGGCACGCGATCCGCTGGGGCTTTCGCACGGCACGATAGCGGGCGCGGCCCCGCGCGGGGCCTTGCGTGGCGACGACGTGATGAACTTCAGCCATGGAGCCGGTGACGTTGTCCGAGGTGACCGAGCTGACCCCCAAGCAGACGGCGGCCGTCCACAGCCTCACCGCAGCCGCGCGGGCCGCGGACCGGGCCGCGCCGCTGTCGGGACAGTTCCTCCTCGACCTGAGACCGGGCTCGGGCGCGCTGCACCACCTCGCGTATGCCGGGGACGGGCTCGCCGGCTACGCCCAGCTCTCGCCCGCCGACGGGCAGGCCCCCGTTCCGCCGCCACCCCCGGCGGCGGAGCTCGTCGTGGCGCCTGCCCAGCGGCGCCGGGGGACCGGGAGCGCCCTGCTCGCCGCCCTGCCCCCCGAGGTCCGGGTGTGGGCCCACGGCGACGTGCCCGGGGCAGCCGACTTCGCCCGTGCCACCGGCCTGCACGTGGTGCGCGAGCTGCTACGGATGGCCCGCTCCCTCGGCCCGCGCAGCCCCGACCTCGACGAGGTGGTGGTCCCCGACCCGCTGACGGTGAGGCCGTTCGAGCCCGGGCGGGACGAGCACGCGTGGCTGGCAGCGAACGCGGCGGCCTTCGCCCACCACCCGGAACAGGCCTCCCTCACGCTGGGCGACCTCGAGCAGCGGATGGGCGAGCCGTGGTTCGACCCCAAGGGGTTCATCCTCGTCGTGCCCCGCGGACAGCCTGACGTCGTCGCCGCCTTCCACTGGACGAAGGTCCACCCGGCCGGGGACGAGGGGCCCGAGCCGGTCGGTGAGGTGTACGTCGTCGGCGTCGACCCGGCATACCAGGGGTCGGGCCTGGGTCGGCCACTGACCCTGCTCGGCCTGCGCCACCTGCAGGAGCACGGCGTCGAGGAGGTCTTCCTCTACTCGGACAGCGACAACGCCGCGGCCCTGCGCACCTACGACCGGCTCGGCTTCACCACCGTGGCAACCGACCGGATGTATTCACACGCCGTTCACCCGGGGGTGCGACCATAGGGGACATGAGCACGAACCTCGAGGCCGAGCCGGCCCTGACGGGCACGGGCGGGTCCCGCCTCAGCGCGGTGCGCTCGATGGCCAGTGCCATCCCGGAGGGAGGCCACTTCCCGGCACGCGCGGCCGACGGACGGTTCGTCCGGGCCCCGGACTCCGACGCCCTGCCTCCTGACCGCTTCCTCGAGCGGGAGATCTCGTGGCTGCAGTTCAACGAGCGGGTCCTGCAGCTGGCCATGGACCCCGACGTCCCGCTGCTCGAGCGGGCCAAGTTCCTCGCGATCTTCTCCAACAACCTCGACGAGTTCTTCATGGTCCGGGTGGCCGGCCTCAAGCGCCGGATCGCGACCGGACTCGCCGTCCGCTCGACCTCCGGGCTGGAGCCGCGCGAGGTGCTCGAGGAGATCAGCCGGCTCGCGCAGGAGCTCATGCGCCTGCAGACCCGTGTCTTCCTCGACGAGGTGCGCCCCGCCCTCGACGCGGAGGGCATCGCCATCGTCCGCTGGGACGAGCTGAGCGAGGCAGAGCGCCAGCCGATGCACGGGCTCTTCCGTCACCAGGTCTTCCCCGTGCTCACCCCCCTGGCGGTCGACCCGGCCCACCCGTTCCCCTACATCTCCGGCCTGTCCCTCAACCTGGCCGTCGTCCTCGTCAACCCCAAGACGGGGAACGAGCACTTCGCCCGCGTCAAGGTGCCGCCGTCGCTGCCGCGGTTCCTGCGGGTCGGGGACGAGCACGCCATCCGCAGCGACGCCCACGCGGTGCGGTTCGTGCCGCTCGAGGACGTCATCGCCGCCCACCTCGACCAGCTCTTCACCGGCATGGAGGTGCGCGAGCAGTTCACCTTCAGGGTGACCCGCAACGAGGACCTCGAGGTCGAGGAGGACGACGCCGAGAACCTGCTCACCGCGCTGGAGCGGGAGCTGACCCGCCGTCGGTTCGGCCCGCCCGTGCGCCTGGAGGTCGCCGAGGACATCGACGACCACGTCCTCGACCTGCTCGCCCGCGAGCTGAGCGTCGCCAGCAGCGAGGTCTACCGGCTGCCCGCCCCGCTGGACCTGCGCGGGCTGTTCCTCATCGCCGACCTCGAGCGCTCGGACCTCAAGGACGACCCGTTCGTCCCGCAGACCCAGGCCGACCTCGCGCCCACCGAGACCTCCAAGGCGAGCGACATCTTCGCCTCGGTGCGCTCGCGGGACGTGCTGCTGCACCATCCATACGACTCGTTCTCGACCTCGGTACAGGCGTTCATCGAGCAGGCGGCCGCCGACCCCCGGGTCCTCGCCATCAAGCAGACCCTCTATCGCACCTCGGGCGACTCACCGATCGTCGACGCGCTCATCGACGCCGCGGAAGCCGGCAAGCAGGTGCTGGCCGTCGTCGAGATCAAGGCCCGCTTCGACGAGGTCAACAACATCAGCTGGGCGCGCAAGCTCGAGCAGGCCGGCGTCCACGTCGTCTACGGCATCGTCGGGCTCAAGACACACGCCAAGCTGTGCCTCGTGGTCCGCCAGGAGGCCGAGGGGCTGGTGCGCTACTGCCACACCGGAACCGGGAACTACAACCCCAAGACAGCCCGCCTCTACGAGGACCTCGGCGTGCTCACCTGCGACCCGCAGGTCGGCGAGGACATGGCCCGGCTGTTCAACCAGCTCTCCGGGTTCGCGCCGCGCAGCCGGTTCAGGCGCCTGCTCGTCGCCCCCCGCACCGTGCGCCCCGGCCTGCTGGAGCAGATCGAGGCGGAGACGAACCGGCACGAGTCCTCGGGCGAGGGCGAGATCATCTTCAAGGTCAACTCGATCGTCGACGAGCAGGTCATCGACGCCCTCTACCGTGCCTCCCGGTCGGGTGTCCGCGTCGACATCTGGGTGCGGGGGATCTGCGCGCTGCGCCCCGGCGTCCCGGGCCTGAGCGAGACGATCACGGTGCGTTCGACCCTGGGCCGCTTCCTCGAGCACTCGCGCATCTTCTGGTTCGGCGGCGGCGGGGACCCCCAGGTCTTCATCGGCAGCGCCGACCTCATGCACCGCAACCTCGACCGCCGCGTCGAGGCGCTGCTGCGGATCACCGACCCCACCCACGTCGCCGACCTGCGCTCCCTGCTCGACCGCGGTGTCTCCTCCCGGGTGTCGCGCTGGCAGCTGGCGGGGGACGGGCGGTGGACCCGGCACCACCGGGACGCCGACGGGGAGCCGCTGGAGGACCTGCAGACGGCGCTGATCGAGATGCATGCCAGACGTCGCCGCAGGGCCAGGCGGCGGTAGCCTCCCGCCCATGGTGGTCATCCCCGCGGCCGGCACGCTGCCGTGGCGACGGCGTCGGGGCCTGCTCGAGGTGGTCCTCGTCCACCGCCCGAAGTACGACGACTGGTCGTGGGCCAAGGGCAAGCTCGACCCGGGTGAGGACTGGCCGGTGGCGGCCGTGCGGGAGACGCAGGAGGAGACCGGGCTGGAGGTGCGCCTGGGCCGTCCGCTGCCGGGTGCGGCATACCTCGTCAGCGACAAGGCCGGGCAGCAGAGCACCAAGCAGGTGCGCTACTGGGCCGCCGAGGTGACCGGCGGGACGGGAGAGCTGGAGAACGAGGTCGACGTCGTCACCTGGCTGGACGCCGACACGGCCCTCGAGCGGCTGGACTACCCACGCGACCGCGATCAGCTGCAGGCGCTCGTGCGCGCCGATGCGACCGGATCGCTGACGACGTGGCCGATCGCCGTGGTCAGGCACGCCAAGGCGCGCTCCCGTGCGTCGTGGCCCGACGAGGACGCCCTGCGCCCCCTCGACCGACGTGGCCTGGCCCAGGCTGCCGCCCTGGTGCCGCTGCTGGCCGCCTACGGCGTCTCGAGGCTGCTCTCGTCGGGCTCGACCCGCTGTACGGACACGTTCCGCCCGTACGCCGCGGCGCTCGGGCTCCCCCTGCTGGCCAAGGAGGGGCTCTCGGAGGAGTGCTTCGCGACCGACCCGGACCGGGCTGTCCGGCACCTGCGCAGGATCGTCCAGCGGGGTGTCCCGGCAGCGCTGTGCACCCATGGACCCGTCCTGCCGACGCTCATCGAGACGCTGCGGGGCCATGTCGACCCGGAGGCCGACGAGGGCGCCGACGGCGACGCGATGCTACGCCACGCGGCCGGGTCCCAGCCGATGGCCAAGGGTGAGGTCCTCCTGTGCCACCTGGTCGGGACCGGGGATGCGGCGCGGGTGGTCGCGGTCGAACGCCATCAGTGCTGAGTCCCGGGTCGTCGCTGCCGGGACCTTGTGGCGGGCATGGCGCCCGGCTGCCCGGACCGCCGGCGGGCAGCCAACCGGAACACCCCGACTCGTCGTCCGGAGTTCACGGGGCGTTCACCCAGCGAGGACGTTACGTCACCCGGGCGCCCTATCGTCCAGAGCGGGAGGCAACCGACGCGCGGACATCGCTGCTTCCTGCAAGCTCGCCACCGAGCTCTGAGAGGGAAGGCCTCGTGACGATCACCCGTATCAGCGCAGTCAGCGCAGTAGCCCTGGCCGGCGCCCTGGCCCTCGGTGCCTGCGGCAGCGACAACAACCCCGGGAACGCCGGCGACCCCGGCGCCGCGACCGGTGGCTCGGGCGGCACGGCAGCCTCCGGGGACTGCTTCTCCGGAACCCTCAGCGCCGAGGGCTCCTCGGCGCAGAAGAACGCGATCGAGGCCGTCGTCAAGTCGTTCCAGGGCAAGTGCCCGGGGGCGACCGTCAACTACAACGCGACCGGCTCGGGCGCGGGCATCAAGCAGTTCCTCGCCAAACAGGTCGACTTCGGCGGTTCGGACTCGGCGCTCAAGCCCGACGAGGCGGCGGCAGCCAAGACGGCCTGTGGCTCCGAGGCCTGGAACCTCCCGATGGTCGTCGGACCCGTTGCCATCTCCTACCACCTCAAGGGCGTCGACAAGCTGACCCTCAACGCCGACGTGGCAGCCAAGATCTTCAATGCCCAGATCAGCACGTGGAACGACCCGGCCGTCGCCGCGCTCAACCCGGGCGTGAGCCTCCCGGCCATGCCGATCACGCTCTTCTTCCGGTCCGACGACTCGGGGACCACCGAGAACTTCACCAGCTACCTCAAGGCGGCGGCCCCCAGCGCGTGGACCGCCGCCCCCGGCAAGAAGTGGACCGGCAAGGGCGAGGGCAAGCCCCAGAACGCCGGGGTCGCGAGTGCCCTGGCCCAGACCCCCGGCAGCATCTCCTATCTCGAGTGGTCCTTCGCCACCCAGAACAGGCTGGGGATCGCCCAGGTTGACACAGGCTCCGGCGCGGTGACGCTGAACGGGGAGTCCGTCGGCAAGGCCGTGGCCGCTGCCAAGCAGGTAGGGACGGGCAACGACCTCGCCCTGACCCTCGACTACGCCACCAGGGCCCCGGGCGCCTACCCGATCGTCCTCGTGACGTATGAGATCGTCTGTTCCAAGAACGCGGACCCGGCCAAGGGCAAGAACATCAAGGCGTTCCTCAAGCACTTCGCATCGGACAGCACGCAGAAGTCCCTCGAGTCCATCGGCTACGCGCCCCTGCCTCAGGAGGTGCAGACGAAGGTGCTCGGCGCGGTCAGTGCCCTGGGCTGAGCCGCCGCGGAACGACGCGGAACCGTCACAGCGGCTCCGTCGCACCAGAGGAGTGGTATGACGTGTCATCAGTGAGCGGTGTCTCCCTCGCCGACGAGCTCCCTTCCGGGAGCGGCGGGCCGCCCCTCACGGGGGACACTGTCTCGACCGGACGCCTCGGCGACCGGATCTTCAGCGGAGCCGCCCGGGGCGCCGGTCTGCTGGTGATCGCGCTCGTGACGCTCATCGGGCTCTTCCTGCTCTCGCAGGCACTGCCTGCGCTGGCCAACGACCAGGCGAACTTCCTCACCACCAAGGAGTGGCAGGTCGCCGGCGACGCCCCCCGGTTCGGCATCACCGAGCTGCTCTGGACGACGGTGGCCGCCTCGGTGATCGCCATGCTCCTCGCGGTGCCGGTGGGGGTTGCGGTGGCGCTCTTCATCACGCAGTATGCCCCGCGCTGGCTCAGCCGTCCGGCGGCCAGCCTCGTCGACCTGCTCGCCGCCGTCCCCTCGATCGTCTACGGCCTGTGGGCGGTGCTGACCTTCCGCGACGTCGTCCGCCCACTCGAGTCACTCCTGCAGAGCACCGTCGGCTGGTTCCCACTCTTCGCGCCGACCAACGTCAGCGGCGGCACCATCTTCTTCATCGGGATCGTCCTGTCGATCATGGTGCTGCCGATCGTCACCGCACTGTCCCGCGAGGTCTTCGCGCAGACCCCGGTGACCCACAAGGAGGGTGCCCTCGCCCTCGGTGCCACCCGATGGGAGATGATCCGCACGGCGGTCCTGCCGTTCGGGCGCCCCGGCGTCATCAGTGCGTCGATGCTGGCGCTGGGTCGGGCCCTCGGTGAGACCATCGCCGTCACCTTCATCGTCTCGACCCTGTCCGACGGCTCCCCCTGGAGCTGGTCGTTGTTCAACGGCGGCGAGACGTTCGCCTCGCGGATTGCCAACAACGCCGCCGAGTTCGACTCACCGCAGAAGACCGGTGCCTACATCGCGGCTGGTCTCGTGCTCTTCGTCCTGACCTTCGTCGTCAACGCCATCGCCCGGGTCGTCATCGACCGCAGGAAGGCGTTCACCGAATGACGGCCGTGCCCGCGCAGAACCGCCAACAGAGCCCGGCCGAGCAGTCGTCCCCCGACGTCCCGGCGCGCCCGCCGCAGGCACCCGGCGCCGACCTCGGCCACAAGTCCGCCGGGCGCGCCCTGCGGGACAACGTGGCCAGGATCGTGATGTGGGCGTCGTTCCTGCTTGCCGTCCTGCCGCTGGCCTGGATCCTCTACACCGTCGTCAGCAAGGGCATCAGCCTCGTCGTCACCGCAAGGTGGTGGCAGAACTCCCAGCGCAACGTCAACGTCGGCGATGCGGGCGGGGGAGCCGTCCACGCGATCCAGGGCACCCTCCTGCAGGCAGGGGTCACCGCGGTCATCGCCGTGCCGATCGGGATCCTCACCGCGATCTACCTCGTGGAGTACGGCCGCGGCCGGCTGGCCAGGGCCGTCTCGTTCATGGTCGACATCCTCACCGGGGTGCCCTCGATCGTCGCCGCCCTGTTCATCTACGCCGTATGGGTCACCGCCTTCGGGTTCCAGCGCGTCGGCTTTGCAGTCGCCCTCGCGCTGGTGCTGCTGATGGTGCCCGTCGTCGTGCGTTCCACCGAGGAGCTGCTCAAGCTCGTCCCCAACGAGCTGCGCGAGGCCTCCTACGCGCTCGGTGTGCCGAAGTGGGTCACCATCACCCGGATCGTGCTGCCGACCGCCTCCTCCGGGATCGTCACCGGCGTCCTGCTCGGTCTGGCCCGCGTCATGGGCGAGACGGCCCCGCTGCTCATCCTCGGTCCCTACACCAAGAGCATCGCAACCAACCTCTTCAACGGCCCCATGCCCACCCTGCCGACGATGATCAACCAGGACCGGACCGCGCTCGGTATCGACACCGCCGTCCAGCGCATGTGGGCAACGGCGCTGACCCTCATCCTGCTCGTCCTGCTGCTCAACCTCCTCGGCCGTGTCGTCGCGCGGTTCGGTTCGGTCCGGAGCTAGGAAGGCGAGCCACCGAATGGCAAAGCGCATCGACGTCACGGACCTCGACGTCTACTACGGGGCCTTCAAGGCGGTCGAAGGGGTATCGATGACGGTCGAGCCCAGGTCGGTCACCGCCTTCATCGGTCCCTCTGGCTGCGGGAAATCGACGCTGCTGCGCACGCTGAACCGGATGCACGAGGTCATCCCCGGCGGCCGGGTCGAGGGCAAGGTCATGCTGGACGACCAGGACCTCTACGGCTCGTCCGTGGACCCGGTCGCGGTGCGACGGACCGTCGGCATGGTGTTCCAACGGCCCAACCCGTTCCCGACGATGTCCATCTACGACAACGTCGCCGCCGGTCTTCGCCTCAACGGGCTGAAGGACCGCAAGGCCCTCGACGAGGCGGTGCACGGCTCCCTCCAGAGCGCGAACCTCTGGAACGAGGTCAAGGACCGGCTGAAGAAACCGGGCGCAGGCCTCTCGGGTGGTCAGCAGCAGCGTCTCTGCATCGCCCGGGCCATCGCAGTTCGTCCCCAGGTGCTGCTCATGGACGAACCCTGCTCCGCCCTCGACCCGATCTCGACGCTGGCCATCGAGGACCTCATCAACGAGCTCAAGTCCGAGTACACCATCGTCATCGTCACGCACAACATGCAGCAGGCTGCCCGGGTGTCGGACCGGACCGCGTTCTTCAACCTCGCCGCCACCGGCAAGCCGGGCAGGCTCATCGAGACCGACGACACCACCAAGATCTTCAACAACCCCACCGAACGCGCCACCGAGGACTACATCTCCGGCCGCTTCGGCTGACGGCCCCCGGACCGTCCGCCCCGGGACGCTCCGGCGGGAGGAGTGCACCGACCCGCCGTCACGACTCGGTCTCCTCCGCCACCCCGAGGAGGCGGTCGATCTGGACCTGGCTGAGCCGTCCGGCCGAGCTGGTGGCGGCAACGACAAGCTCCCCCACGAGCTCGATCTCCTCCTGGAGCACATCGTCCTGCAGCTCGTCCACGGGTCGCCGTGGTTCCTCTGCGGCCATCAGGCAAATCTACGGCCCGCGAGCACCACCGTGTCCCGAACTGCCGAAAGCCGAAAGGCTGAACTGACAACAGCGGCGCCGCCGGGCGTCCCGGGTTTCACGTCGGGCCGGGAGCGCCTCACGGCGCGCGGCCGCTCTTGGCGGCTCGAGTTGGGACCCGGGGCTACCGCGGCCCGACGCACAGCAAGGATAACGCCCTCAGGTCAGCTCGCCACTTCTCCACAGCGCGGCACAGCCCTTGAGATCCTCGCCGGTGGCCAGCAGGGCTGCCGCCCGGTTCGCGAGCGCCTCGCCGTCAGACCGGTCCGCCCGGCCCGCTGCGACGACGCGGCAGAACGCGGCTGCCCGTTCGAGCGCGACGTCGAGCTCCCCCTCGAAGACGCCGGTGAGGACCGCATCGGTCAGCGCCGTCAACTCCTGCGGGCCGGGCGGTTCGGCGACACCGGCCACCGCATGGTTGACGACGGTGAACCGGATCCCGGCGGAGTAGTCCGCGCTGGCCTCCTCCGGTGCCCGGTGGACCCATTCGCGCAGCGCATAGAGCCGCCACAGCGCGCCGGGCAGGCTCCGTGCCGGCCGGCTCGCCCAGAGGTCGGCCACGGCGCTCAGTCCCATCTCCTCGACGAGGGCGACCAGCCGGGCCGTGACTGCGGGGTCGTTGGCGGCGCGCCCGGTGCGAACGAGAACGGCGGCCGTCTCGTGGGCAGCCTCGATCTCCTGGACCGGGTCCACCGTCCCCGCGAGCGCCTCCAGGGCGGCGGGGGTGAGGAAGGCGGGGCGCCGCGGGTTGCCCCGCCCGGGCGGCATGCTCACGGGACCCCCCGCGCGTCCGTCGCCGTCATGTCAGCCCGCACGGCGAAGAGTCCGAACGAGACGCATGCCCACCGCGCTGGCGATGGCCGCGAACGCGATCCACCCCCCGAGCTCCCGCCGTGGGCCGACGAGGTCCCGCGGCGGCTCGACGGCCGGGGCACTGAGCGGCTTCGCGACCACCCGGGGGGGCGCCTGACCGGGCATGGTGGGACCGGGACGGTTGGCGTCGACGGTCATGGTGAGGGCGTCATAGGGTGAGACCAGCCCCCAGCCGAGCTGGTTGTCCCTGCGGTCGGACCGCGGCCGCAGCGCGCTCGCCTCGATGCGGTACTTCCACATGTCCGGCCCCTCAGCGGGGTACTGCTGCGCGACGAGCGCCGCCGTCGCCGACACCAGCGGGGTCGAGAAGCTGGTGGCCGCCTCGGGGCCGACCAGGCAGTCCCCGTGGTCCTTCCACGTGGTGGGGATCAGCTGTCCCGGCGCCGCCACCCCGACGTGCGGGCCGTGGACCGAGGACTCCGCGACCTGGTTGTCCTTGTCCACTGCGGTGACCGAGAGCACGTGCGGGTATGCCGCTGGGTACCGGGGGACGTCCTGCTTGTTGGCCGAGGTGGCCCGGTCCCCCGCGCTCGCGACGACCAGGGACCCCTGGGCGTGCGCGAAGTCGACGGCCGCCCGGAGCTCGGGGTCGTCGGTGTCCTGGCTCAGCGAGACGTTGATGATCTTCGCCCCGCGCTTCGTGGCCTCCGTGATGCCCTGGGCCATGGCGCGCGAGGTGGGCCACAGGGCCCGGAACTGCTCCCCCGAGTCCGGGGGTGCGGCATACACCTGGATGGGCAGGATGGTGGCGCGGGGGGCGAGACCGACCACCCCTGAACCGTCCACCGGGCGGGCGGCGATGATCCCGGCCACCGCGGTCCCGTGGCTGGTCTCGTCGACCTTTCCGGCTGCGTCCACGAAGGGGCCGGGTGGGAGGGCCGACCACCCGTTGTCGGCGATGGTCACTCCGGTGCCGGGCACCCGGAAGTGCGGGTTCCTCACGTCGACACCGGAGTCGACCACCGCCACGAGGACCCCGCTGCCGGCCACGCCCCTGGCCCAGATGTCCTTCGACGCGGAGTACTGGACGAGCGGGTAGGGGGTGGTGGGGTCGAAGACGTCCGTCGTCCGGCGGTCACAGCTCTCTGCGGCACGGGCAGCGGGAGCCTGGCTCAGTGCCGGGGCCGCCCAGAGCGCGCCGGCCGCCGCTTTGAGGGCGAGCGCCCTTCGCGCCCGGGAGCCCGCGCTCGCGGTCACGGGCCGGCCGGGGAGCTAGAGCTGACGCTGGCGAGCGCCGCCTGCTCGTTGAGGGCGGGCCCGGACGCGAACGGCCCCATCCACGGGGCAGGGACGATCCGCGGCGTGACGCCCTGGTAGCCCAGCCGGGTCAGCGTCTCCTCGCTCGGGTCAGTGATGGCGAACTTCTGTCCCGACTGGTCGATGACGTAGACCGGCCCCGACGGCGCCCCGGTCGAGCTGGCGCGCACGAGGGCCCCCCGGCCGGGTTCGACGCTGACGGCGGTCTTCTGGGTGACCCACGGCGACTCCGGCGCGGCGAACATGATCCGCGTGGTGGCCGGCTTCTCCTCCGTGGTGTCCAGCACGGCGCACGGGGCCCCTCTCGCGTCGGCCGGCTTGTCCCTGGGCCAGGTGGCGGGGAAGAAGCTGTTCGTCTGCCGGCTCTGCTGGACCTTCGCCAGGTCGTCGTTCGTCACCGAGACGGGGGCGGCCAGCTCGGGCGGAGCCTGGACGGAGTAGATCGCCGCAGCGAAGTCGCTGAGGGCTGCGGTGCCGTCCTCGAGGACGACGGAGGGCGCGTTGTTCACCGACGCGTTGCGGATGAGCTGGCCGACCCGCTTGACCTTGCCGCCGAGGGTCAACGACGGGGGCAACGGCGTCGCCGTGGTGATGCTCGCGGGGAGGGCGAACCTCAGGCCCCGGCCGTCGGTGAACAGGTCGACCCATGCGCCGGGTGCCGGCAGCGGGTCGGACTTGTCCTTGCCGAGGACGCGCAGGATGTTCGCGCCGAGGGCCTCGGGTATGCCGTACCGGTAGCCACCGGCGAGCAGGGTCAGTCCTGACTGCGTCCTGACGACCACGCCACCCGCCGGGTCGGCCGTCACGCCCGGCCCGGTGGCGATGGTGGTCACCGAGCCCGTCGGGGCCAGACACGAGACCCACCCGGTCTGCAGCAACGCCTTCGCGGGCGGCAGGTCGTCCGGGGCGCCGAGGATCCCCCGCGCCGGTCCTCGGGGCGACGCGGCGATCTTGTCGTCGTCGACCACGATGACCTGGAACCCGGTGTTGGACGGCAGCTGCAGTCGGGCCGAGGTTGCGTTGAGCACCGGGTAGAGGGTTCCCTTCACGGCAACGAAGCGCGCCGCTGAGCTCTTGCCGATGATGACCTTCGCGTCGTCCCACCCGTCGGGGAGAGCGGGGTTGAGGAAACCCGCGATCGCCGCGCCACCGAGGACGACCGCGGCGAGAGCCACGCCCGCCACCACCGGCTTGGTCCTGGAGACGCTCTCCACCTCGCGCCCCCCGGGGGCGCCGCTGACGAAAGCGGAGACCAGTCGGCGCCGGTTGTAGGCGTGGGCCTCGACGAGGTCTCGCTTGCTCGCCATGGCTCCTCCTGGTTCAGCCGAGAGGGGTCGGGCCGCGCCGGATCCGAAGAGTGCCCACCACGGGTGCTTCCCCCTGTCGTCCCGGTCCGGCCGGCCGGGGCTGCATCGCTGCCGGTGATGATGTCGTCACGTTATCAGGCACGTCGTCGAGGGTGCCGAGGACCAGCGAGGCGCCGGCGGGCCGCGCCGTCAGGTCCTGATGGCGCCGATGATGCCCAGACCGAGGACGAGCAGCGGGATCAGGGAGAAGAGCACCAGCCCCTCGAGCAGGTCGAGCGTGCGGCCCCATCTGACCGTGCGCTTCCGCGGGAGGGAGAGGCTGACCAGCACTCCGACGGCAAGGACTCCGACGACCGCGCCGACCACCGCGCCCCACTCGGGCCGCAGGAGCAGGGCGGCGACCGTGGCGCTGGTGATGCCCACGGTGCCCCCCACCAGCCCGACGAGGACGTCACGGGCGAGCAGGTACTGCCGCGTCCGCATGACCTGGACCAGGCCCGAGGCCCAGCACAGGGCAAGGCCCGGCCAGCCCAGGCGCACGACGACCGGGGCGCTGATGGCGACGAGGAGGGCGACGCTGAGCGAGAGCCCGAGCACCAGCTCGTGGGCCAGCCCCACCCCCCGGCGGACGCGCTCGGGGTCGATGGGGGGCGGGTCGGCCAGGATCTCGCCCTCGGACTGCAGCGGGCGGACCATCGTCCGCGACGAGGTGAGGGCGAACCAGGGGATCACGCTCCCGAGGATGACTGCCACCACCATGAGGATGGCGACGACCCGTGCCGGCTCGAACGCGTTGGCCACCGTGATCCCCCCGATCGCGGCGCCGGCGAAACCGAGCACGAGGACCGGCATGAAGGCCCAGCCGCGACCGCGGGCCACGCCCATGCTCACCCCCCCGACGACCACGAGCGCGATGCCGGCGCCGAGCAGCGGCAGCTGGAACGGGTCGCCCTGCACGCTGCTGAGCACGCCGACGACGGCGAACAGCGCCGCAGCGAGCAGGACCACGGTTCCCGCGGCGAGGTCCGAGCGCACCCTTGCGAAGACCGCTCCGGCCAGGACCAGCAGCACCGTCGCCACCGAGGCGACGATCACCACCACGGGGCCGTGGCCGCGCTGGATGAACAGGGCCAGCACCCCGAGAACGAGAAGCAACGCGGACACCCCGAGCGTGGTGAGCCGGGCCGCCTGCTCCGTCCACCCGGCGCCGACGTTCTCGACGGAGTCGGCCACCGCCTCCGTGACGTCGTCGTAGACCTTCTGCTCGCCCGCCTCCGCGCCCGTGACCAGGCTGAGGACCGCACCGTCGCGGACCCCCTGAGCCAGGAAGCTGGAGTCAGGGTCCAGCGCCCGGCCATCGACCTGGACCAGTGCGTATCCACCGTAGGCCTCGTAGGCGTCGAGCGACCCCGCCATCGACGCCACCTCCGGAAGGATCTCGGCGAGCGGCAGCCGGGACGGGAGGACGAGATCCGTGGTGCGGTTCCTGGCGGACACCGTCAGCCGCACGAGGTCAGCGGACGGCGGGTTCGCGCTCACTCGGTCTCCAAGCGTTCGTCAGGTGGCGAGGTGGACTCTAGCGTGGAACGGCGGGCGGGGACCTGTGCCGGCGAGGTGCGCCGGCACCGACCGCCCTCATCGCCGGGACCTACCGGACGACCCCGTCCGAGCTGTCCCCGTCGTCGACCCAGTCGTCCTCGGTGACGAGCGAGTCGCCCTTGACCGTCCTGCCCTTGCCCTTCCCCCCGCCGCCCGTCGCGGCCGCAGCCACACCCGCGCCGCCGCGCTCGCCGGAGGCAGCCGCCCGCCCGCCCGCGCCCCGACCACCGGCGCCGCGACCGGCGGCCTTGTCCTTCGCCCCGGGCCCCTCCGGACCCGAGCCGTTGCCGATCCTCGTCTTGCCCGCGGGACCGCCGCGGCCGCCAGTGCTGCGACCGCCTGACCTGCCGCCGACCCCGCCAGCCCCGCCGACCATTGCCCCCGGCATACCCGTCGCGGCCGTTCCGGGGCGTCCTGCCGGCCCCGCGGCCCGCACCGCACCACCCGCCCGGCTGGCGCCACCGCCGACTGGGCCGCCCATGACGCCGATGCCCGGCACGCCGCCTGCGGCGCCGCCGGCGCGTCCACTGGAGGACCCCCTGGCTCCGGAAGCGGCGCGGCCGGCCCTCATCCCGATCGTCCCGGCCGCGACCCCGATGCCTCCCCCGGCGATCCCGGCCAACCCGCCGGCACCAACCGCACCGAGGCCGCCGGTGGCGTAGCCGGCGCCACCCGCCAGGCCGCCGACTCCAGGCCCGGCGCCCGCGAGGCCGGGCATCGTTGCTGCGCCCCCGTCCACGTCGACGGAGGAGCCGGGGAGCCCCACTTGTGACGACGGTCCCGGGTAGCCGACGGCGGGCAGGGTCCGAGCGTCCGCACCATGCCCGGGCGAACCGGGAGCGGACGGACCATCGACCCCCGGGGTGGGCAGGTAGCCCGGGGGATGGCCCCCGGGCGTCGGGAGGGGGCCGCCAGGGGGGTAGCTGCCCGGAGGGAGGAGGGCGCCCCCCGGGTCCGGGTAAGGGGGGAATCCCGGCGTCGGGAGGTGGCCGCCGGGGGACGGGAGGTCGATACCGCCCGAACCCGAGCCGGGGTGCCAGCCCGGGACCGGTGAGGGTCCCCCAGCGCCGAGCGGGCCAACCGCGGGACCGCCGCTGGGGAGGGTGCCGCCGCCGGGCGAGGCGCCGCCTGGGCCCCCGGGACCGGTGGATCCTCCGCCGGGGCCGCTGCCCCCGCCGGAGCTGTCGTACGTCTGGTCGATGCTGTTGGCCTGGGCCATCTTCAAGCCCGCGGCGCTCAGCTGGGTCTGGTAGGTGTTGTAGATGTCGGCCATCTTGGCCTCACGCGCGGAAACCGCACCGTCGTAGGTGGTCATCTGGGTCCGATACGTTGCTGCCGAACGCATCTGGACGTTGTCGGGGGCGTCTGGAGGCACATTCGGGGCCGTCGGCTGGGAGGGCGGTGAGCCCGAGTCGAGCCACGCGTTCTGTGCCGCCTCGACGGCCCCACTGGCGGCGGACAGCGCCTTCGCCGTCCTGCTGAGGGCGACCGTCTTGTCGTCGATCGCCGAGGCCAGGTCCATGGTCGCGCTCACCGCTGCCTGCCCGTCCGGAGACTCCCAGTCACCAGCGATCTGGGGGGCGAAGCGGCGCAGCGCGCTCACCACGGTGTCCAGGTTGTCCTTCGTGGTGGCCACGAGGCCCCTGGCCTTGCCGATGGCGTCGATCTCGGCCTCGAACGCCGCCCTGATGAGGCGCTGCTCGTTCGGTCCCCCGCTGGGGCCTCCGCCCCCGTCTGGTGTCAACATGCTGTTCCCCTCTGCGTAGGTGTGCTCGGTTGGTCAGATGGTGATGGCGCGTCTGCGGTTCCGCACCAGGACGGCGAGGCCGGCCAGGACGCCCAGCAGCAGGAGCACGGCCGCCACCCACGGCACCGGACTCGAGGTGCTGGAGCCGGACGGCGGGCCCCCCGCGTTGACCGGCGGTGTGACTGGCGCCGTGGACGGCGACGTGGACGACGACGTGGACGGCGGCGTGACGCTGGTCGCTGCGGGAGCCGAGCTCGCGGGCGAGGTGGCCGAGGTGGCCCGCGGGACCGCTGGCACGGGGGCCTGCGGCAGCTCCCCCTTGGCGTCGAGCTCGGTGGGTATGAAGGGCTTGGCCGGGTTGTCGTTGACGACGTCGCTCAGCCTGCCGTAGAACGGATGCACGTCCGGGTACTGGGCAGGGTCGACGGCCAGTGTCTTCTCGAAGGACGTCGTCCCGAACCCTGCCCGGGGCGTCCAGACCGGTCCGTTGGGGTCGCGGTTGGTGTTGCGCAGCAGGGAGTAGAGCAGCTGGTTGCCGGTCGCGGTCGGCCACTTCTGCTTCATCAGCGCCAGCTGTCCCGCGACGATCGCGGACGCCGCCGACGACCCGCGCTGCAGGCGGTTGGACTCCCACTGGCCGCCGACCACCGCCCCGCCGAGGATGTCCATCCCCGGGGCGAGCGCGTGGATGTCGAAGGTGCCCCCCGCTGTGTTCAGCTCCGACGAGTTGCTCGTCGGGTTCAGCGCGGACGTCCCCCCGTCGCGGTCCAGCGACCCGATGACGAGCACCCCCCTCATGTCCCCTGGCCGCCCGACGACGTTCTGGGGGCCGTCGTTCCCCGCCGCGCTGAGGACGACCACCCCCTTGACGACTGCCCGGTTGATCGCCGCCTGCAACACATCGGCACCGTCGAAGTGCATCGGGATGAAGATGATGTTCGCCCCGTCGGCCACCGCCCGGTCGATGGCCTCCCCGTCCCGGTCAGGGTGACACGCCAGCTTTTGGTCCGGGTCCAGCGAGTTGAAGAACGCGTAGGTCCGTAGCGTCGCATCGGGGGCCACCCCGAGGATGCCCGCTCCCCCGGGTCCGGTGCCACGTCCGTTGCCCACCACCAGCGCGGCCATCGACGTGGTGTGGAACGGCAGGTCGCCCAGCTGTTTCGAGCCCGCCGTCGTCGGACCCTTTCGCTCGTCCCCGGGCCGGTCGCACGCCGTCCACGACGGCAGCACCCGCTGCCCCTGCAGCTCCGGGATGCCGGTGAACACCGGCCCGTTGATGAGCGCGATGTTCACCCCCTTCCCGGTCAGGCCGGCCGCGTGCCGCTCCCGGATCTTCGCGTTGCGCAGCCACCACTGACCCGCCTCCCAGTCCGCCGGGCTCCCCCCGGCTGCCATCGCCGGGGCGGAGCCGCTGCCGGGGGGGACCGCCGCGGACGCAGCCGGTGGACCGGCCGGCGCACCAGCAGCGACCAAGGCGACCAGCGCGATGGCAAGCTCCCGCCGGCGCCAGCGTCCTGGTCGGGCGGGGCTCATGCGCGCAGGTCTCCCGCACGCCCTGCCGGGGGCAACACGCGGGTCGCCGTCAGCTGCTGGCGGTCGCGGGGGAGGGCGCGGGCGTGCTGCCGGGACCGGACGGCGCGGTCTGCCCGTCCGTCAGGTTCTGCCCGGTTGCGGGTGCCACGTAGCCCGGTGTGCCCGGCTTGATCCCCGAGTGCTCGACGTTCTTGGCGCCGCTGCGAGCGGCTGCCTCCGCCTTCTTGTAGTCCGCCTGTCCGCTCTCGTCGGTGTTGATGACGAGGTTGGCCGAGGCGTGGACCGCGGCCGTGAGCTGGACGACGCTCTCGTTGATCTGGGTGACCAGCTCGTCGATGGACCGGGCGCTCAGTCCAAACACCGTGTCGACGTGCTTGCCGGCCGGCGAGGGTCCGAAGATTTCTGTCCCCTTGAGGCCGTTGAGCGCCGACACCGCCCGGTTGGCCGCCTCGATCGCCTCACCCGCCTTCTTGCGTGCCTCGGCGTTGGTCCGCAGCACCTCTTCCGGCCGCATGTAAAGGCCCATGTCTGTCCCCTCTCAGTCAGTACCCATTGTTGCGCGCGTCCGTGGTCACATGTCCTTTGGTCCTGGGGCCCGGTCGGTATGCCGGTCCCGCTGCCGGGCCGGCGCCGCGCCCCGCTCATCATGGCCCACCATCGTTGCCGTACGCCAGGTAGACGGTGGCGCTCCGGTCTCGGTTCCGCTCCGCCCCCACCCGCCCACACACGGGAACGGACCCGCGCGGTGGCGGGTCCGTCCTGTCGCTGACCGGGCTGCTCCGCGGCCGCCCGAGCGCTGTGCCTCACGTGCTGTGCTTCACATGCTGTGCTTCGACCTGCGCTGGGTCACTGGAAGCGGCCGGCGTTGGTCCTCTCGGCGTGGCTCGCGTCCGCCGCCGCCTGGGCAACTGCGGGGGGCATCTTGTTGAGCGCGTCCTTCATCTCCGCGAAGATCTTGTCGACGCGGGCCTTGAACGCGTTGTAGGCGTTGCGGGAGTCCGTCCCGTCACCCCACTCGGCGAGCGTCCGAAGCAACTCGGACGAGAGGTTGTCGAACCCGTCCTGGAGCTTGCGGTGGGTGCTCTTGAGGTCGCCCTCCATCTCGTTGAGCCTGGCGACGTCAACCTTGACGATGTCCTCTTGCATGTCTTCTCCCCTTCGAAACTAGGTCTGTGGTGTCGGGTGCGTCCGGCTCAGCCGAGCCGGGTGGGAATGGTGGTCTTGGCCTGGCTGAACGTCGAGGCCTGCGACTCCTGCGACTTGGCCGTCGTGACGTCCGTCTGGACCAGCCTGTTGGCGAAGCCGTCGAACTCGCCGACGATCTTGCCGGCGTCGTCGAGCCAGGTGTTCAACAGCTGGAAGAACGCCGCCGCACCCTGTCCCTTGTAGTGCGACTGCAGATCGCTGCCCTTGCCGTGCAAGCGCGTCAGATCCGAGTCGAACTGCTGCCGCTTCTGCAACACCTTGTCGGCAGCCTGCTTCTGCGCACCGAGCCGCTGCTGGGTGTTCTTTCCCATGACCCCTCCTGTTTGACTGGATGTCCCCCCCGGGCTTTCGGGGATCGTGTTGGTCCGCCATGTGACGGGCTGTTTCCGTGATCGGTTCCCGCGGGTCGTGGGTCGGTCGCAACCCGGTTCCCCCCGTCCCGCTCCGACAATAGCCATGCTGAGCACGGCAGCAACGCTTTCCGCGGGAACCGCCGGCCGCACCCGCACAACGGCTCCGAGATTTGAGTGCCGGTACTCAGACCCGGTCGGCTACCCAGACCGGGTCGGCGGCGTCCGTCGACGGGGCCGGACCGGTGGCGTCAGCCGGACGTCAGGGCCCAGAACCAGCTGAACAGGCCGACACCCCATACCGCGAGGGGCAGGGCGCTGAGCAGGCTCACGGACTCCGCCAGGTCTGCCAGGCGGGCCGCCCACAACGAGGTGTAGCCGTTTCCCGCGGCAGCGGAGAAGGCTGCGACCAGCACCCCGACGACGAGCACGACGACCGCCGTCGCCAGCGCGGCGCCCTCGCGCAGCCCGCCCAGCCACGGCAGGGCGAGCGCCAGCAGCGCCGTCGCTGCGGCGACGCGAAGCAGCACCCGGTCAACGCGGCGACGGTAGGCACGGGCCGTCAGCGACAGCGCCGTTGCCGCGGCGACAAGGAGCAGCCGGATCGGCCACGAGGGGTTCTGGCCCTGGTCGAGCATGAGGATGACGCAGCTCGCGAGCACCGTCACCGTGAGGCCGACGAGAGCCGCCAGCTGCTCCACGGTGGCCTCGATCACGAGGCGCTCGACCGCCTCGTCGTCGATGCGCCACCCCCGTCGGCGGGTGCGTCTCGCCTCGCGCGGCGACCAGTTGGTCGCCGACAGCCGCGGGATGTCGAGCAGGACGTCGTCGTCGACGTCGAACACGAGGTTGGGCAGGACCCGGGCAAGGAGCAGGCACAGCGCCAGCGCCGCGATGGCGACCCCCGACAGGGGCGTGCCCGTGACGAGGGTGACCAGCGCGAGCAGGCCGAGCACGCAGGACAAGGCCAACCAGACGCGCGGGACGAGGCGGTCCGGGCCGCGGTCGGACCGGGACACGAGCGCGACGAGGGCGGCTCCGGAGCATGCCCCGATCATCTGGACCTGGGCCCCCCCGTCGACGAAGCTCGTCGCCACCGCCCCTCCGGCGGCCCCGAGGGCGGGTGCGGCGAGCCGGGCGGCCGGGTCGGCGCCGGGGATCTGGGCCACCGCCGTGGCGCACAGGAAGAGCAGCACTCCCGCGATGAGGACCGCGCCGGGCCCGTTGCCCGGCGCCCGGTTGAACGCGAGGACGCTCAGCGCCGCGAGCACCATCGACATCGCCCCGGCGGCAAGGACGCCGGGGCGGATGACGGGCGCGCTCGTCGGTGAGCGGACCGGCCCGGGCCGGCCCGGCTGCGGGGCCGGGTGCAGCGAGGCAGGTTGCAGCGAGACCATCGCCCCCTGGCTCGAGCCGGAACCGGGCGCGCTCGGGACGCCACCGGCGGCCGCACCGGTCGCTGGGCCCATCAGCACCTTCCCCCTGGCGGCCCCTCTGCCCCGGCGACCGGGACCGACGCCGCCGTCGAGGCCGAGCGGACCGGTGCGCCGCCGTCCTCCCGCCGAGATCGCCGTCGACGCACTGACACTCGTCACGCGCGGACCGGTCAGGGACTCGGCCTCACCCGCGGTCGCCATGAACATCGACCCGTTCGCCAGCGCGGCCTCGTCCACGGTCTTGTCGAGCGGGAGGACCTCACCCGCCATGGACAGTGCCACCCTGCCCTGCGCTCCCGGGAAGATGAGGGCCAGCACGTCGGCGAGGAGCAGCTCTGCGTCGACGACGACATCGTGGCGGCGGGGGCCGGAGACCACCGTCAGGCGGCGCAGGTCGCTCGCCACGGCTCCGGTCCCCGGGGTGGTGGACGTGGGCGCTGCCGGCGCGGGCGCCCCCGCTGCTGCCTCGGTCATCGTGCTGCTCCCTGGGACGGGTCTGCTCTCACGGGGAGCCTACGGCAGCCGCGGACCCCGTCGACAGGACCGAATGGCTCTATCATGCCGCTGGGACCATCGACGGGCGGCGGGGCCACCGTGACCCGGCTGACCGGCATACCCGATGGGGCCGAACGGAACCACTCGCGGAAGGGGGAGCAGTGTCCGCGCCGACCACGACGTACCGCGAGGGACGCATCCCGCCACCCCCGATGCCCTACGGGCAGCTCGAGCTGCAACCGCCGCCGCCCCTCTACGCCGGTGAGGGCGCGGCTGGCAACGCCCTCATGACGGCGGTCCCGATGCTCGGCTCGATCGGCTCGGTGATCTTCGTGGCCGCGAGCGGGCAGGGGGCGAAGGGGTACCTCGCGGCGGGCATGTTCCTCCTCGCCTCCCTGGGCTTCGTGGCCGTGAGCCTCTGGCGGGCCCGGGCCGGCAAGACCTCGCAGATCATGAGCGACCGCCGGGAGTACCTCAACTACCTGCGGACCATCCGTGAGGTCGCGCGGTCCGCGGCTCGCGAACAGCGTCAGCACCTGACCTGGATCCACCCCGCCCCCACCGCCCTCGCCGCCGTCGCCGCCGACCGCACCCGCGTCTGGGAACGGGCCCCGCAGGACCCGGACTACCTGCTCGTCCGGTACGCGACCGGCCCGCAGCGGCTCGGCCTCGATCTGCAGCCGCCGGAGTCGGACACCATCGACAAGCTCGACCCGGTCGCGGCGTCGGCACTGCACCGATTACTGGCAACCCACCGGGTGCTGCCGGACCTGCCGACCGCGGTGGCGCTGGGCAGCTTCGCCCGGATCGAGATCACCGGCGGCGAGGACCACGCCCGCGCCCAGGCTCGGGCGCTGCTCGCCCAGGCGGCGCTCATGCACGCACCCGACCAGCTCGTCATCGCGGTCCTCGCCCCCGAGCACGCGCTGTCCGAGTGGGACTGGGTCAAGTGGCTGCCGCACGCACAGAGCCGTCGTGAGGCGGACGCCGCCGGACCGCGCCGGCTGCTCTGCAGCGACCTCGACGAGCTGATGACGTTGCTGCCGGCCGACCTCAGCGAGCGGCCGCGCTTCGGCCCGGGTTCGGGCGCGCCGATCGCCCCGCACGTGGTCATCGTCGTCGACTCCTTCTACGTGCCGCCGGGGCACTCGGTCATCACCGAGGACGGGGTGCAGGGCATGACGATCATCGACATCCCGGAACGCTGGGAGGAGCTCACCGACGAGACCCGGGTCCGGCTGCACCTCGAGGAGGACCTGGGCTCGCAGCGGGTGCGCGTGGCAGCGGTCGTCCCCCGGCAGGAGCCGATCCGGGGCTTCTCCGACCAGATGAGCATCCCTGCCGCGGAGGCGCTCGCGCGCCGGTTGGCTCCGCTGTATGCCGGTGAGGGTCCAGTCCGCGAGGACGCCCTGACGAGGAACACCGAGCTCACCGACCTGCTCGGCATCGGGGACATCTACTCGATCAGCCTCGACAAGACGTGGCGCCCGCGGCCACCGCGGGACCGGCTCCGGGTGCCGATCGGGGTCGGGGCCGACGGGCACTCGATCAGCCTGGACATCAAGGAGTCCGCGCAGCAGGGGATGGGGCCACACGGGCTGGTCATCGGCGCCACCGGCTCCGGCAAGTCCGAGCTGCTGCGCACCCTCGTCCTCGGCCTGGCCCTGACCCACTCGCCGGAGATCCTCAACTTCGTCCTCGTCGACTTCAAGGGAGGTGCGACGTTCGCCGGCATGGCCGGGATGCCGCACGTGTCGGCGATCATCACCAACCTGGCCGACGAGCTGACCCTGGTGGACCGCATGCAGGACGCACTGTCCGGCGAGATGACGCGCCGCCAGGAGCTGCTGCGTGCGTCCGGCAACTACGCGTCCCTGCGCGACTACGAGAAGGCCCGGACGTCAGGTGACGCGCCGCACCTGAAACCGCTGCCCAGCCTGCTCATCGTGTGTGACGAGTTCTCCGAGCTGCTCTCTGCCAAGCCGGAGTTCGTCGACCTCTTCGTCGCCATCGGCCGGCTCGGCCGCTCGCTCGGCATTCACCTGCTCCTCGCGTCCCAGCGGCTCGAGGAGGGCCGGCTGCGGGGGCTGGACAGCCACCTGTCCTACCGCATCGGGCTGCGGACGTTCTCCGCGGGGGAGTCCCGCAGCGTCATCGGTGTGGGCGACGCGTACGAGCTGCCGGCCATCCCCGGGCTCGGGTTCCTCAAGCCGGACCAGTCCTCGCTCTGGCGCTTCAAGGCGGCATACGTCTCCGGTCCTCCCCGGCCGCGCGCCGGCGCCGGCGCCGGCAGATCAGGCAGCGCCCGCCGCGAGGCACTGCCCTTCGTCCCCGGGATCGTCGTGTCGCGGCTCGAGACCGAGCAGCTCGCGGCGCAGGAGGCGGCGGAGGTCACCGCCGTCGCGGCGCAGGAGAAGCGGGCCGTCTTCGACATCGCCGTGGCGGCGATGGAGGGGCACGGGCCTGCTGCGCACCAGGTGTGGCTGCCTCCCCTGGACGTGCCGGACACCTTCGACGCGCTCATGCCCGACCTGGCCATCGACCCCGAGCTGGGCCTGGTCTCCAAGCACTGGCGGCAGCGGGGGACGTTGCGCTTCCCGCTCGGTGCGGTCGACATGCCGCGCGAGCAGAAGCGGGACCTGCTCGTCGCCGACCTGTCCGGGGCAGCGGGCCACGTCGCGGTCGTCGGTTCGCCGCGGACGGGCAAGTCGACCCTGCTGCGCTCGATGGTCACCGGTCTCGCGCTCACCCACACCCCACGCGAGGTGCAGTTCTACGTCCTCGACTTCGGCGGCGGGACGTTCACCGGGATGAGGGACCTGCCGCACGTCGCCGGCATCGGCACCCGGTCCGAGCCGGACGTCGTCAGCCGGATCGTCGCCGAGGTCGAGAGCATCGCGGACGGCCGCGAGCAGTTCTTCCGCGCCAACGGCATCGACACGATCGAGACGTACCGCACCCGCCGCAGCCTCGGTGAGGTCGACGACGGCTACGGCGACGTGTTCCTCGTCGTCGACGGGTGGAGCACCGTGCGGGCCGACTTCGAGGATCTCGAGGTCGAGCTGCAGACACTGGCCCAGCGGAGCCTGACCTTCGGTGTGCACCTCGTCACGAGCGCGACCCGGTGGATGGACTACCGCACCGGCATCCGCGACATCCTCGGCTCGCGCTACGAGCTGCGCCTCGGCGACGCGATGGACTCGGAGATCGACCGTCGGGTCGTCGCGAACATCCCCGCGGACCGGCCCGGCCGCGGCGTCATGATGGCCAAGTACCACTTCCTGGCCGCCCTCCCCCGCATCGACGGCGACCCGGACGCGGGGTCCCTCGGGGCCGGGGTGACCAAGCTGGTGACCGCGGTCAAGGACGCATGGCAGGGGCCTCCCGGCCCGAAGCTGCGACTGCTGCCGACGAAGATCCTCATGGACGAGGTGCGCCAGCTCGCACCCGACAGCGACCACCTGCTGCTCGGCATCAACGAGAAGGCCCTCGCCCCGCTGGGGATCGACGTGGAACGCGACCCGCACCTGCTGGTCTTCGGCGACGGGCAGTCCGGCAAGTCCAACGTGCTGCGCGCCTACATGCATGAGATCACCCGCCTCTACACACCGGAGAAGGCGCAGCTGTTCATCGTCGACTACCGCCGGGCCAACCTCGGCGAGTTCCCCGAGGAGTGGGTCGCCGGCTACTGCACGAACGCCGACACGACGACGGAGACGGTCGACGGGCTCGCGGAGTTCCTCACCGGTCGCCTGCCCGGGGCGGATGTCACCCCGGACCAGCTGCGCAACCGCTCCTGGTGGACCGGGCGGGAGGCGTTCCTCATCGTCGACGACTACGAGCTCGTCGCCACCAGCCTGGTCAACCCCTGCCAGGCGATCATCCCGCTGCTGGCACAGGCCGTCGACATCGGTCTCCATGTCGTCATCGCCCGGCGCAGCGGTGGGGCGGGCCGGTCCTACGACAACCTCATCACCGCGCTGCGGGACATGGCCCAGCCGGGCCTGCTCCTCAGCGGGGACCCCAGCGAGGGAGCGCTCATCGGTCAGCTGCGCCCCGTTCCCGGGGTGCCGGGGCGCGGGCGCCTGCTGACGCGGGACGG
>JBPCOG010000115.1:0-1380 GCA_051000455.1 Lapillicoccus sp.
CCGGCCCGCTCGTGACGGTCTGGGCCTCGCTGGCGACCCTGCTGTGGCGGCAGCGCTGCGCCGCCGCGGACGTCCGGGTGTCCGCGGCATACCTTGCTCGTGAGGGGCTGCTCTGCGCTGTGCTTGCCGTGGGGGCGGCCCTTGCCGCGCTCGCGCTGCTGCGCTGAGGCACGGTTCGGCTGCGGGCGGCGGTCGGGCCGGTCGCGGCAGATTCCGCTGGCCCTGTGGACAGTCTGCACGGGCTGTCGGTGCCCCGCCCTAGAGTGGACACATGTTCGAATACACCGTTGAGACCGTCCGCGCCACCGCGGTCGGCCCGCTGGGCACGACGCTCCTCGCCCTCACCGACGCCGAGATCCTGGCGCTCGACGACGAGCGGGCAGAGGCACTGGTCGTCGCGGCACAGCGGGTCATCAACGCGGCGAGCGCGATCCAGGCCGTCGCCATCGAGGGGAGGTCCCGACTCGAGGCCGAGCAGGTTGCGCAGGCACGGGCCGGGCTCACCACGGTTGAGCGGCTGGTGTCGGGATGTCCCCGCGACGAGCACGACTTCATGCCGTCCGTGCTTGCGCCGCTCCTGCACCTCTCGCCGAGGTCCATGGTGCCGCGGTACATGGTCGCGCGGACCCTCTGCCAGCGACTGCCCGCCACGCTCGCGGCGATGCGGGCCGGGGACATCGAGCCGTGGACCGCAGCGGCGATCGCCGACCGGCTGCCGACCACCGCCGCCCCCGCGCTCTGCCGGCAGGTGGAGGACGCCATCTTTCCTCGGGTCCTGCGGCAGACCGCTGGAGAGGCCGGTCGGTCCGCGCAGCGCGCGCTCGAGCGGCTCGATCCCGATGCCGTTGCTGCCCGGGGCGCCCAGGCCAGGACCGAGCGGTTCGTGCTCGTCGAGGACGCCGGGCTACCGGGGTTGTCGAGGTGGACGGCCGAGGCGCCCACCGAGACGAGCCTGATGGCGTGGGCCGCGATCGACGAGCTGGCCCGGCGGTACGCCGGCGACGGGGACCACCGCACCCTTCGCCAGGCTCGCGCGGACGCCTTCATCGACCTCATCCTCGGTAACGCCACAGTGGAGACCACCGTGCAGGTCAGCCTCCCGGCCGGCGCCACGCCGGGCGAGGGGGGCGCCACGCCGGGCGAGGGGGGCGCCACGCCGGGCGAGGGGGGCGCCACGCCGGGCGAGGGGGCCCCGCGCGGAGCGCTTACCCCGACGGGCGTGGACACCCCGGTCGGCCTGTTCCCTGCGGACGCGCTCGCTGCACTGGTCGCCTCGGTGCAGACCCGGTTCCAAGCGCTGTACGTCGACCCCGACACCGGTTACGTGACGGGGGCCGGCCCGTTCGCCTACCGCCCGCACGCGGCGCTGGTCCGCCTGGT
>JBPCOG010000443.1:0-4415 GCA_051000455.1 Lapillicoccus sp.
GCGCGACGGTAGACAGAGACGTGGGCGTCGGTGCCGGTGTACTGCTGCCGCTGCCACCCTCCCCACCGCTGCTCAAGCCGGAGGCCCGCCAGGCGCGCCATGAGGTCGAGCTCGGAGGGCCACGCCAGCCGGCAGGAGATCGGCCCGAACCGGATGCCCTCGTCCTGGGAGATCCGGACGTGGTTCTCGTCGAGGATCTGGGTCACCGGGTCGTAGGTGCAGACGTCAAGCGTCACGGCTTGGGCCTGCACGTCCTCGGGGCGCGCGTAGGAGTGACTCGGCAGCGAGGAGCTCGGGACGGCCGCCTCGACGAGGAACGCCCCGTCCTCGGTCAGGTGACGGGCGGCGTTCTCGAAGCAGGCGACCTGGTCGTCCTGCGTGAGGAGGTTGAACAGCGTGTTGAAGACGAGGTAGACGACACGGTAGGTCTTGCCGGTCCCGACCGCGGACATGTCGCCGAGGGTGACGTGGAGTGCTTCACCTCCCGCCTTGGCACGGAGCCGGTCCACCATCGCCCGGGACAGCTCGATGCCGTCGACGGGAACGCCCTTGTCGGCGAGCGGCAGTGCGATGCGGCCCGTCCCGATCGCCAGCTCCAGGGCGGTTCCGTCTCCGGCGAGGTCGGCAAGGAAGTCGACCGCCGCCTGCTCATCGCCGCGTGGTTCGTCGTCGTAGTGGCTTGCCACGTCGGGACCGAAGCTCTCGCTGGGAGTGAATCCCCTCATACGGCCCACCGTCTTCCCTTTCGGGTGGCGCCGGCAACTCCTTTTGGCGCCTAGCGTTGGGCGCATGATGTTCATCCAGCTGACGATCGATGCGAACGACCCGCCCTCGCTGGCGCGGTTCTGGGCCGGGGCACTGGGCTACCAGACGGTGCCGCCAGCGCAGCCGGACACCACCTGGCACGCGCACTACCGAGCGGGGCTGGGCGAGGACGCCGCATACGACGACCGGCTCTTCGACCCGGCCGGGCTGCGGCCGCCGATCTGGTTCCAGGAGGTGCCCGAGACGAAGACGGGCAAGAACCGGCTTCACCTGGACCTGTACCCGACGGGCCGCGACGACGCTCTGCCGCAGGGGCGGCGGGTCGAGATCGTCGAGGCGAAGGTGGCCGAGCTGGTCGGGCTGGGGGCCAGCGTGCAGCGGCGGGAGCGAGCCGACGACCCGAATGACGCGTTCTACTACGTCGTCATGCACGACCCGGAGGGAAACGAGTTCTGCGTCAGCTGAGATCGGCCCGGCCGGGCTGCTGCCGCCGAGCTGGGCGGGCCGCAGCCGATGCCGTGGCGATGACGGGATGCACGCGGGCGTCACCGGATCCGGTGGGTCACGGGGAATCCGGTGGTGCCGTCGGAACGGGCTTCTCGTCGAGCACGGGCAGCTGCACGAAGTCGCGGCACCGGAGGATCGGCAGGAGCACCTTCGGCAGGGTGGGCATCCGGCGCAGCCCTTCCGCCGGGTCGATCCGGGTGGGGGCACCGAGCGTGAGCAGGTGCGGGCCGAGCACCATGCGACAACCGTGCGCCGACTGCACGTTCCTGAGCCAGTCCACCCCGGGCCCGTAGGTCAGCGCGATCGTCACGGTGTCCTCGTCACCCTGCCGGTGCCGGAACGCCATGATCGGCGTGTGGTAGACCCGGCCGGAGCGCCGTCCCCGGTGCTCGACGCCCGCGAACGGCCCACGTCCGACGAGGCGGATCAGCGCCGGGTTGAGCAGCGCGCGGTTGAGCCTGGCCACGGCTCGGGGAACGGGCACCCGGTCACGGTACCGCCCCGGCAGACCTCCGACCGAGCCCCAGCGCAGTGCCCCCGCAGCGCAGTGCCGCAGCGCAGTGCCGGAGCGCACAGCCGGAGCACAGAGCCGGAGCGCGCAGGCGCGCCCGCCCTCAGGACCTGGCCTCGAGGGCGAGGAGGTACTCCTTGGCGGCCAGCCCCCCGGCATACCCCGTCGGGCTGCCGTCCGAGCCGACGACCCGGTGGCACGGCAGCACGACGCACAGCGGGTTGGCGCCGAGGGCGGCGCCGACCGCGCGGGACGCCGAGGGCCGCTCGACGAGCCGCGCGAGCTCACCGTAGGTCGTCCGGGCTCCGTACGGCACGCTCTCGCCGAGAGCGCCGAGCACGGCCCGCTGGAACGGCGTCGCCAGCGCCAGGCTCGTCGGCAGGGAGAACGCGCGCAGCCGCCCGGCGAAGTAGCCGTCGAGCTGCCGTCGTGCCTCGTCGAGCGCCCTCGGCAGCCGCAGGACCCGCGGGCCGAGGGTGCGGCCGAGCCGGTCGACGAGCGCAGCCTCGGCGTCGTCGTCGGGGACGAACCTCGAGGCGACGAGCGCGCCGGCGTCGGTGCAGCTGAGCAGGATCCGGCCGACGGGGGTGTCCTCCACGACGTAGGCGAGGTCGGCGACCTCGAAGACCGGCGGGGTCACGGGTGGACGGTACGCGCCGAGACGCACCTCGACGGTTTCCGCACCGGGGTCGGGCTCGGTCATGGGTGTCATGCGTGGACCTCTCTCAGCGCCTTGAGGCCGTCACTGACCAGGCGCCTGCTCATTGTCGGGGTGGTGCCGAGCAGGCCGGCGATCGCGGCGTGGTCGAGGTCGCCGACGTACCGCAGCACCACCGCCTCGCGCTGGCGCTCGGGAAGTCGGGCGACGTGCCCCCACAGCCCGTCGTCCGCCGGCTGCGCCTCCGGTCCGGCCGCGCCACGCTCGGCGGCGGCCAGCAGGGCGCAGTCGTCAGTCGGGACGGCGCTCCTGGCCCGGGCCCGGTGCGCGTCCATGGCACACCGGTGGGTGATGGTCAGCAGCCAGCCGCGCAGGTTCGCGGCCGAGCGCAGCGACGGGTATGCCGCGTACGCCTGGGTCCACGCCTGCTGGGCCACGTCGTCCCCGTCGCCGCCGGCGAGGGCGTGGGCCAGCCGGGCGACGTCGCGCCAGTGCGCGTCGACGAGGCGCTGGAAGGGCGGCAGGTGCACACCGGTTGAACGGGGCAGCCCGGCCTCGTGTGAGTCGGGGTGCGACTGCGTCCGCTGCGCCACCGTGCCACGATATGCCGGTGACGCAGCCCGAGCCTGCGGCCGGCGGGAGCCGGCCGGACGGCATACCCCTTGTCATCGCCCACCGGGGCTCCTCGGCGGCGGCCCCGGAGCACACCCTCGGTGCCTACCGGCTCGCCATCGCGGAGGGGGCGGACGGGCTCGAGTGCGACGTGCGGTTCAGCGCGGACGGCGAGCTCGTCTGCCTGCACGACCGGACGGTGGAGCGGACGTCGGACGCCGTCGGTGTCGTGGCGACCAAGACCCTGGCGCAGCTCCGGGCCATGGACTGGGGCGGGTGGAAGGAGGTGGGGCCGGCCGTGGCGCAGGACCCGGACAACCGGAGCCTGGTCACCCTCCGCGAGCTCATCGAGCTTGCTCTCGGAGCGGGCAGGCAGATCGGGCTCGCCATCGAGACGAAGCACCCGAGCAGGTTCGGCGGGAAGGTGGAGCAGGAGGTCGCCCGCCTGCTGAAGGAGTACGACCTCGACGGCGCCCGGCGTCCCGGGCAGCCCTGGGCGCGGGTGATGTCGTTCTCCCAGCTGGCGATTGGCCGCATGTCGGAGCTGTGCCCCCGGCTCCCCACGGTCTTCCTCATCGCTGCCCCGGTGCCCCCATCGTTCCGTGGCGGCGCAGTGCCGGGAGGTGCCGGCACGGCCGGGCTGGACGTCGCGATCCTCCGGGAGGCTCCGGAGGTGGTGCTGAGGCAACACGAGCAGGGCCATGAGGTGTTCGTCTGGACCGTGGACGAGGAGGTGGACGTCCGGCTGTGCCTGGACCTCGGCGTTGATGCCATCATCAGCAACCGGCCGCGGCTGGTCCTCGACCTCGTCGGTGGCAACCGATAGCCTGCACAGGACCTTCGAGGGCGCTCCGCTCGAGGGCCGAGGAGCAGGCAGGCGGTGATGGGCGTAGGCGAAACCACCAGACCCATGCCCACCCCCCCACCGCGCCGCGAGGCCGGTGCCGAGGCCGAGCAGGACCTGCAGGACCGCTCCCGCACGATCCGGGTGCTCTGGACCGCGTCGGCGGTGGCCAGGGCTCGCCGCAGCGTGGTCCTCGACCTGCAGCGCCACGGGCTGGACCCGGAGATCGTCAGCGAAGCCGAGATTGTCGTCTCGGAGCTGGCCGCGAACGCCATCCGCCACGCGCGGCCCCTGCCGGACGGGTCGATCCGCGTCCGCTGGACCGTCAAGGCCGGTGTGGTCGAGATCGAGGTCTCCGACGGGGGCGGCACGAGCACACCCCGGCCTGCGCCACTGTCGGTCTGGGCGCCCAGCGGACGCGGCCTGCGGATCGTGCGCAGCCTCGCCCACGAGTGGGGTGTCACCGATGACCGGCACGGGCGCACCGTCTGGGCGGCGCTCGGTGGGCCCTCCCGTCG
>JBPCOG010000080.1:0-1434 GCA_051000455.1 Lapillicoccus sp.
CTGTCGGTGGCCCTGGAGATGCCGAAGTCGGTCAGCTTCACCTGGCCCTCGTCGGTGACGAGGATGTTGGCCGGCTTGACGTCGCGGTGCACCACCCCTGCGGCATGGGCCGCAGCGAGCGCGAGCGCCGCCTGGCCGACGACCGAGCGGGTCCGCTCCGGGGTGACCGGCCCCTGGGCGATGATCCGGGAGAGCGGCTGGCCGTGGACGAGCTCCATCACCAGGTAGGCGGCACCGTCGTCCTCCCCGTAGTCGTAGACCGCGGCGATGTTGCGGTGCGACAACGAGGCGGTATGCCGTGCCTCGTCGCGGAAGCGGTCCGCGAACGTCGGCTCGTCATCCGCGTTGGGACGCATCACCTTGAGCGCAACGGTGCGACCGAGCACCAGGTCGGCGGCCTGCCAGACGTCACCCATCCCACCGGAGGCGACCCGGTCGGTGAGGGTGTAGCGGTTGCCGAGGATCATGCCGGCGTGGGGGTTCATCGGCTCAGCACCGCCTCCATGACGGCCTTCGCGATCGGCCCGGCGTTCCTGCCGCCGGCCGCCTCACTCCCCGCCTCGCCGCCGTCCTCGACGACCACGGCGACCGCCACCTGGGGATCTGATGCCGGCGCGAACCCGGTGAACCAGGCGTGTGGCGGCTTGCCCTCGCCCTGCTGGGCGGTCCCCGTCTTGCCGGCCACCGCCACGCCCTGGATCGCCGCGGGCGCCCCGGTGCCGTTGGCGACGACCGACACGAGCATCCGGGTCATGGCCGCAGCGACGTCGGTCGAGACGGCCTGCGAGAGCTCCTCGGGCTGGTGGGTGTCGGTGGACTCGAGGTTGGGACCGAGGACCCGCTGGACGAGGTAGGGCTTCATCACCACACCGTGGTTGGCGATCCCCGCGCTGAGCATGGCCACCTGCAGCGGCGTGACCCGCACGTCGTACTGCCCGATGGCCGACTGCGCGGCCTGCGGCGGGCTGAGGTTGGGCGGGACGCTGCTCGGCTGGACCCGCATGGGGATACGGACCGTCTCGCCGAAACCGAACTTGCCCGCCTGGGCACGAAGGGCTTCGCCGCCGAGCTTGAGCCCGAGATACCCGAAGGCGGTGTTGCAGGAGATCTCCAGGGCGTGCAGGAGCGTGGTCTGGTCATTGGGTCCGCACGCCCGGCGGTCGTAGTTGGGCAGCCCGACGCTGGTCTGCGGCAGGTCCATCGAGGCCGGGGCGGGGATTTGGGTGTCCTCCTTGGCGAGCCCACTGCTGAGGGCCGCCGAAGCGGTGACGATCTTGAAGACCGAGCCGGGGGGGTAGAGGTTGCCCCCGATCGTCCGGTCGACGAGGGGGCGGTTGGGGTCGGCGTTCAGCTGCGTCCACGCGTTCGTGACGGCGCCTTGGTCGTGCGCGGACAAGGCTGCGGGATCGTACTGGGGGTGTGACACCAGCGCGA
>JBPCOG010000419.1:0-6726 GCA_051000455.1 Lapillicoccus sp.
GCCCGGGACCACCGGGGCGCTGCGGTATGCCGTGCACGCGGCGATGCCGCGAGCCCGCGCCGACCTCGCGGCGCTGGTCGCGATCCGGTCGGTGGCCGACCCGTGCGTGGAACCGGTCTCGGAGTGCCGTCGCGCGGCCGGGGCGGTCCAGCGGCTGTTCACCGAGGTGGGGGTCGGCGACGTGCGCGCCGTCGAGACCAGCGACGGGAGCCTCGCCGTCCTCGGGCACACCCCCGCCCCGCCCGGGGCGCCGACCGTCCTCCTCTACAGCCACTACGACGTCCCGCCCGCCGGCGACGAACGCGAGTGGCTCACCCCGCCGTGGGAGCTGACCGAGGTGGACGAGCGGTGGTACGGCCGCGGTGCTGCCGACTGCAAGGGCAACATCGTCATGCACCTGGCCGCGCTGCGCGCGCTGGGCCGGCCCTTCCCGGTAGGTGTGCGGGTGGTCTGTGAGGGCTCGGAGGAGCAGTCGAGCGGTGGCCTGGAGGCCCTCGTGCGCAGCAACCCCGAGGCGTTCGCGGCCGAGGTGGTCGTCGTCGCCGACGCGGGCAACGTCGAGCTCGGGGTGCCGAGCGTCACGACGAGCTTGCGGGGGACGGGCAGCGTGCTCGTCACCGTGCGCACGATGGAGCGCCCCGCCCACTCCGGCATGTTCGGCGGAGCGGCCCCCGACGCGCTGCAGGCGCTGGTCCACATGCTCGCGACGCTGCGCGACACGGACGGCGAGACGACTGTGCGGGGGCTCGACGCCGGGCAGCGCTGGAGTGGCGCCGCATACCCGCGCGAGCGGTTCCGCGCCGAGGCCGCCGTACTGCCGGGGGTGCGGGTCCTGGGCCGCGAGGAGGCGGGTGATGCGGTATGGGCACGTCCGGCGGCCACCGTCCTTGCCATCGACGCCCCTTCGGTGGAGGGCGCGGGTGCGGCCGTGCAGCCTGTCGCCCGGGCACTGGTCAACCTGCGTGTCCCCCCCGGGACCGACGCCGTGCACGCGCAGGACCTGCTCATCGCGCACCTCGAGCAGGTGGCCCCCTGGGGGGCGCACGTGGAGGTCAGGCGGGTCTCGCTGGGCCAGCCGTTCCGGGCCCGGACCGACGGACCGGCGTTCGCCGCGCTCGGCCGGGCGATGGGGGAGGCGTTCGGGCGGCCGATGGTCAGCACCGGCCAGGGCGGCTCCATCCCGCTGTGCCCGGCCCTCGCCGAGGTCCTGCCGGACGCGGAGATCCTCGTCATCGGGGTCGAGGAGCCGTCCTGCCGGATCCACGCGCCGGGAGAGAGCGTCGACCCCGCCGAGCTCGAGCGCACGGCACTGGCCGAGGCGCTGCTGCTGCAGGACCTCGGTGCTACGAGTCCTGCTCGCGCCAGCGGCTCGTGATCGGCAGGCGCCGGTCCTTGCCGAACGCGAGGGGCGAGATCTTCGGACCCGGCGCGAACTGTCGCCGTTTCCACTCTGCCCGGTCGACGAGGGACACGACCCGGTCGACCACCGCCGGCTCGAAGCCGTCGTCGACCAGCTGCTGTCTGCCCTCGGCGCCGCCGACGTAGCGCTCGAGGATGGCGTCGAGCACGTCGTACGGCGGCAACGACTCCTGGTCGACCTGTCCCGGGCGCAGCTCGGCGGACGGCGCCTTGACGATCGAGGACTCGGGGATCGGCGGCTTCTCGCCGCGGCGTTCCGCGTCGGCGTTGCGCCACCGGGCGAGCTGCCAGACCAACGTCTTCGGCACGTCCTTGATCGGCGCGAAGCCACCCACGCTGTCGCCGTAGATCGTCGAGTAGCCCACCGAGACCTCGGACTTGTTGCTGTTGGCGAGGACGAGGTGGCCCTCCTGGTTGGACAGGCCCATCCAGATGACGGCGCGGACCCTCGCCTGGAGGTTCTCCTCGGCGACGCCCGTCAGCCCCAGGCTCTCGAGGAAGGAGGCGACCATCGGCTCGATCGGCACCACGCGGTAGTCGAGGCCGAGGTTCTCGGCGAGCTCCCGCGCGTCGTCCCGGGAGCCCTGCGAGGAGTACCTGCTCGGGTTGGACACGGCGACGACGTTGGCCGCGCCGATCGCGTCCGCGGCCATCGTGGCGACCACGGTCGAGTCGATCCCGCCGGACACGCCGAGCAGCACGCTGGTGAACCCGTTCTTGCGCACGTAGTCGCGCAGCCCGAGCGTGACGGCACGCCAGACCTCCTCGACCGGGTCGAGGCGCGGGTACAGCGGTGGCGGGTCCGCGGCATACGGCGGGACGAGGTCTTCGGAGGTGACGACGTGGATGACGTGGTCCGGGAGGTGGCTCGCGTCCACGGCAGGTCCGGGGAGGTCGAGGTCGACGAGGACGAGGTCCTCGACGAACTGTGGGCCCCGAGCCAGGACCTGCCCGGCCCGGTCCACGACCATGGAGTCGCCGTCGAAGACGAGCTCGTCCTGACCGCCGACCATGTTGAGGTAAGCGAGCGGGCAGCCGGCCTCGCCCGCCCGGCGACGCACGAGGTCCAGGCGCGTGTCGTCCTTCTCGCGCTCGTAGGGCGAGCCGTTGATGACGAGCAACAGCTGCGCACCGGCCGCGCGCGTCTCGGCCACCGGACCGCCCTCCTGCCACAGGTCCTCACAGATCGCGATGGCGACGTCGACGCCGCGGACGCGGACGACGGTGAGGCTGCGTCCGGGGGCGAAGATGCGGTACTCGTCGAAGACGCCGTAGTTGGGCAGGTGGTGCTTCGCGTAGCGGGCGACGACCTCGCCGCGGTGCAGGACGGCCGCGCAGTTCTGGGGAAGGGTGCGCCGGGGGTCGGCATCCGGCGCGTCCGCCGGTGCCCGGTCGAGGTAGCCCACGACGACCGGCAGGTCACCGTGGCCGTCCTCCGCGAGCTCCTTCGCGAGGCGCACCAGGGTGCCGCGCGAGGCCTCGACGAACGACTCGCGCAGGGCCAGGTCCTCAACCGGGTATGCCGTGAGCATCATCTCCGGGAAGGCGACGAGGTGCGCGCCGGCGGCGGCGGCCTCGTGCACCCGGTCCCGCACCATGCGGCTGTTGCCGGCCAGGTCGCCGACGACGGGGTTGACCTGGGCCATCGCGAGTCGAAGCTGGGCCATGCCACCGACCCTAGTTGGCCGGCCCGGTGCTGCCGGGACGGCAGTCCGACGGCTACTGGAACGAACGACGTCAGGACACCGTGACCGCCTGGTGCGACGCGCAGAAGGCACGGGCAGGTCGGACGCCGCGCGGCGCCCTGCCCGGGTTCGGGGGCGCTAGGGTCGGGCCCGTGGCGTTCGACGACATCGTCCTCGGCGCCGGGCACAACGGCCTGACCGCGGCCGCATACCTCGCCCGGGCGGGGCGCCGGGTCCTCGTCCTCGAGCGCCGGGACCACGTCGGCGGCGCGGCCGTCTCCGCACGGGTGTTCCCCGGCGTCGACGCACGGCTCTCGCGCTACGCCTACCTCGTCTCGCTGCTGCCCCGGAAGGTCGTCGCGGACCTCGAGCTCGACATCACGCTCGTGCGTCGTCGGTACTCGTCGTACACGCCGCGCCCCGACGGCGCCGGGCCGGGCCTGCTCGTCGACACGGCGGACCCCGCGGCGACCAGGGAGTCCTTCCTCGCGGTGACCGGCGCAGACACCGAGTTCCTCGCGTGGACGCGGTTCGCCGCCCGGATGGGCCGGCTCGCGGAACGGGTCTGGCCCACGATGCTCGAGCCGCTCCGGTCCGCGGACGGGATGCGCGCGCTGGTCGACGACGAGGACCTCTGGTCCGCGCTGACCGTGGCGCCGCTGGGCACCCTGCTGCGGGACACCTTCACCGACGACCTCGTCCGGGGGATGGTCGCGACCGACGGGCTCATCGGCACCTTCGCCGACCTCGACGACCCGTCGCTGGCCCAGAACGTCTGCTTCCTCTACCACCTCGTCGGCGGGGGCACCGGGCACTGGGACGTGCCCCTCGGGGGGATGGGCGCGGTGACCGAGGCCCTGGCCCGCGCCGCCGTGGCCGCCGGCGCCCGGGTCGTCACCGGCGCGGAGGTGACCGCGGTATCCACCGACGGCGTGGTCGGGGAGGTGACCTGGCGCAAGGACGGCGCCGTGCTGCGCGAGCGGGCCGGTTCCGTCCTCGCCAACGTGGCTCCCGCCGTCCTCCGGGGCCTGCTCGGGCGCGGCGGCCCGGGACCGGCCACCGCGGACCCGCCCCCCCGGGGCGCGCAGCTCAAGGTCAACCTGCTCCTGCGGCGGCTGCCCATGCTGCGGGACCCCGGCGTCGACCCCGCGGCGGCCTTCGGTGGCACCTTTCACGTCAACGAGGGCTACCGGCAGCTGCAGGACGGGTATGCCGCGGCAGCCGCCGGGCGGTTCCCACACCCGGTGCCGTGCGAGGTCTACTGCCACAGCCTCACCGACCGCTCGATCCTCGGACCACGGCTCGCGGCGACCGACGCCCAGACGCTGACGGTCTTCGCGCTGCACCTGCCCATCGAGCTGTTCCGCGGGGACCACGAGGCGCGGCGCGCGCAGGCCCTGGCCGCCGTGCTGGGGTCGGTGGGCTCCGTGCTCGGCGAGCCGGTCGATGACCTGGTGCTCAACGACGTCGACGGGGACCCGTGCATCGAGGTGCGCACGCCCGTCGACCTCGAGGACGAGCTCGCCCTCCCCGGCGGCAACATCTTCCACCGCTCGCTGCAGTGGCCGTGGGCGGAGCGGGCCGAGGAGGTCGGCGCGTGGGGCGTCGAGACGGCACACCCCTGGCTGCGGGTCTGCGGTGCCGGAGCCCGGCGCGGCGGCGGGGTGTCCGGCATACCGGGCCACAACGCCGCGGCCGCCGTCCTCGGGACCGAACCCCGGTCGGTGGGCGCGTAACGTCGCCGAAACGTGGATGCGGCAGGATCGAGACATGGACCGTCAGCAAGAGTTCGTCCTGCGCACCATCGAGGAGCGGGACATCCGGTTCGTCCGGCTGTGGTTCACCGACGTGCTGGGCACGCTGAAGTCGGTGGCGGTCGCCCCGGCCGAGCTCGAAGGCGCGTTCGCGGAGGGGATCGGCTTCGACGGGTCGGCGATCGAGGGGCTCTCGCGGGTCTTCGAGGCCGACATGCTCGCCCGGCCCGACCCGTCGACGTTCCAGATCCTGCCGTGGCGCGGCGAGAACCCCGGCACCGGCCGGATGTTCTGCGACCTGCGGATGCCCGACGGCTCGCCGAGCTACGCCGACCCCCGCAACGTCCTGCGCAAGGCGCTCTCGAAGGCGGCCGACCTCGGCTTCTCGTTCTACACCCACCCCGAGATCGAGTTCTTCCTGCTCAACCAGGTCAAGGGCAAGCGGCAGGTGCCGGTGCCGGTCGACCAGGCCGGCTACTTCGACCACGTGCCGCACGGGACCGGGCACGACTTCCGCAGGGCCGCCATCACCATGCTGGAGAACATGGGGATCTCGGTCGAGTTCAGCCACCACGAGGGCGCCCCGGGCCAGAACGAGATCGACCTGCGCTACGCGGACGCCCTGTCGACGGCCGACAACATCATGACGTTCCGGACGGTCATCAAGGAGGTGGCGCTGGAGCAGGGGATCTACGCCTCGTTCATGCCCAAGCCGTTCCGGGAGTACCCGGGGTCCGGGATGCACACCCACCTCAGCCTCTTCGAGGGCGACGTCAACGCCTTCCACGAGGCGGGGGCGCCCTACCAGCTGAGCAGGACGGGGCGGCAGTTCATCGCCGGCCTGCTGCGGCACGGCGCGGAGACTGCGGCCGTGACGAACCAGTGGGTCAACTCCTACAAGCGGCTGTGGGGCGGTGGCGAGGCACCGGCATACCTGACCTGGGGACACAACAACCGATCGGCGCTCGTGCGGATCCCGATGTACAAGCCGAACAAGGGCAACTCGACCCGGGTGGAGGTGCGCTCGCTCGACTCGGCCTGCAACCCCTACCTCGCGTTCGCCGTCCTGCTCAGCGCGGGGCTCAAGGGAATCGAGGAGGGCTACGAGCTGCCGCCGGAGGCGGAGGACGACGTGTGGACCCTCACCGACGACGAACGCCGGGCCATGGGGATCGCGCCGCTGCCGTCCTCCCTCGGGCGGGCCCTCGAGATCATGGAACGCAGCGAGCTCGTCGCCGAGACGCTCGGGGAGCACGTCTTCGACTTCTTCCTGCGCAACAAGCGGGCCGAGTGGCGCGAGTACCGGCAGCAGATCACCCAGTTCGAGCTCGATCGCTACCTCCCCCGGCTGTAGTGGCGCGTTCCACGAGCCCGTCCGGACAGCTCGCCAGGCTCGGGTTCGCCGAACCGGAGCGAGCCGAGCGGCTCCTCGGTGACGCGTCGCTGGCCGGGCTGCTCACGGGACCCGCGGTGGACGTCGCGCAGCACGGGCTGGCCGGCGCGCTCAGCCGCGCCGCCGACCCGGACCTGGCCCTGCTCGCCCTGGTCCGGCTGGCGGAGGCGGCTGCGCGCGGCGACCGTGACGAGCAGGACGGCCGCCAGCTGATGACCACGCTGCGGCGGACCGGGCACGAGCGGGACCGGCTCATCGCGGTGCTGGGCGGCTCCCGGGCGCTCGGTGAGCACCTCGTGCGCCACCCGGAGCACTGGCGCTGCGCAGCCGACGCCACGCGTCCCACCGCGGAGGGCCTGCGTACGGCGCTCGTCACCGCCGTGAGCCCGCACGGACGAGGCCGGCACCCGGCATACGACGCCCTGCGCATCGCCTACCGGCGGGAGCTGCTCGCCATCGCCGCGCTCGACCTCAC
>JBPCOG010000013.1:0-3518 GCA_051000455.1 Lapillicoccus sp.
AGGTAGGCGCGATCAGCGACGTCACGCCGCAGGCCCACAACGGCGTGCGCCCGCCCAAGAAGCGTCGAGTCTGAGCACCGGAAGGCAAGGTTAGGAACCCATGGCCCGTTACACCGGACCCATCACCAAGAAGTCGCGTCGGCTCAAGGTCGACCTCGTCGGCGACGACAAGAACTTCGAGCTCCGTCCCTTCCCGCCGGGCCAGCACGGCCGCCGGCGGATCCAGGAGAAGGAGTACCTCACCCAGCTGCAGGAGAAGCAGAAGGCCCGCTTCACCTACGGCGTCATGGAGAAGCAGTTCGTCCGCTACTACAAGGAAGCGGCCTCCCGCACCGGCAAGACCGGCGAGACGCTGCTGACGATCCTCGAGTCGCGCCTGGACAACGTCGTCTACCGGGCCGGTCTGGCCCGCACCCGCAGGGCGGCCCGGCAGCTGGTCACGCACGGGCACTTCGAGGTCAACGGCAAGCGCGTGGACGTCCCGTCATACCGCGTGGAGCAGTTCGACATCATCACGGTCCGCGAGCAGTCGCGCGGCACGTTCCCGATCGAGCTGGCCCGCCAGACCTACGGCGAGCGCCCCATCCCGGCCTGGATGCAGGTCGTGGAGGGCACCCTGCAGATCCTCATCCACCAGCTTCCCGTCCGGGGTCAGATCGACACGATCCTCACCGAGCAGCTGATCGTCGAGCTCTACTCCAAGAACTGACCCCCAACAGCTGATCGTTCCCCCAGGGCTGGCTCCGCAGACAGAGTCGGGGCCGGCCGCCCGGCATCATGGCCAGGCAGTTTCACGAGGCGTCAAATAGCGGTCGCCCGTGGGAAGGAATCAACCGTGCTCATCGCACAGCGCCCCCAGCTCTCCGAGGAGCCCGTTGCGGACAACCGCAGCCGCTTCGTCATCGAGCCGCTCGAGCCGGGTTTCGGCTACACCCTCGGCAACTCCCTGCGGCGCACCCTGCTCTCGAGCATCCCGGGTGCGTCGGTCACCTCGATCCGCGTGGACGGAGCCTTGCACGAGTTCCAGACGATCCCGGGCTGCAAGGAGGATCTCATCGAGGTCATCCTCAACGTCAAGGGTCTCGTCGTCTCGTCCGAGCACGACGAGCCGGTCGTCATGTACCTGCGCAAGCAGGGTCCTGGTGTCGTCACCGCGGCCGACATCACCCCACCGGCGGGGGTCGAGGTCCACAACCCCGACCTGCACATCGCCACGCTCAACGGCAAGGGCAGGATCGAGATGGAGCTGACGGTCGAGCGGGGCCGTGGCTACGTCTCGGCCCAGCAGAACAAGTCCGGTGAGCAGGAGATCGGCAGGATCCCCGTCGACTCGATCTACTCCCCGGTGCTCGCCGTCACCTACAAGGTCGAGGCGACCCGTGTCGAGCAGCGCACCGACTTCGACAAGCTCATCGTCGACGTCGAGACCAAGAACTCGATGGCTCCGCGGGATGCGATGGCGTCGGCCGGCAAGACGCTCGTGGAGCTGTTCGGCCTCGCCCGGGAGCTCAACGTCGAGGCCGAGGGTATCGACATGGGCCCGTCGCCGACTGATGCGGCACTCGCCGCGGACCTGGCGCTGCCCATCGAGGAGCTCGACCTCACGGTCCGCTCCTACAACTGCCTCAAGCGCGAAGGCATCCACGTGGTGGGTGAGCTCGTCGGTCGCAGCGAGGCGGACCTGCTCGACATCCGCAACTTCGGCGCCAAGTCGATCGACGAGGTCAAGGCCAAGCTCGTGGGCATGGGCCTCGCGCTCAAGGACAGCCCCCCCGGCTTCGACCCGAGCGCGATCGTCGACACCTACGGTGACGACTACGACGACCTGGCGGACGACGACAGTTCGTTCGTCGAGGATGAGCAGCTGTGACCACCCGCGTGACCAGGCCACGCTGACAGACCGGCGCAGGCCTGGTCGCAACTCCCAAGGAGAAGGACAATGCCCACCCCTACCAAGGGTCCCCGCCTCGGTGGCGGTCCCGCGCACGAGCGGTTGATGCTGGCGAACCTCGCCACGTCGCTGTTCGAGCACGACCACATCACCACCACCGCGGCCAAGGCCAAGCGGCTGCGCCCGCTCGCCGAGCGGTTGATCACCTTCGCCAAGCGGGGGGACCTCCACTCCCGCCGCCGGGTGCTGACCGTCGTCAGGGACAAGGGTGTCGTGCACCGTCTCTTCACCGAGATCGCGCCCGACATGGACCTGCGCGCGGGGGGCTACACGCGGATCACCAAGATCGGCGCCCGCAAGGGGGACAACGCCCCCATGGCCGTCATCGAGCTCGTCCGCGAGCCGTTGTCGCCGCGCAAGGCGACGGTCAAGGAGGCAGAGGCGGCCACCAGGCGCTCCGCCCGCGAGCCGTTGTCGACCCGCAAGGCGACGGCCAAGGAGGCAGAGGCGGCCACCGGGCGCTCCGGCCGGGAGCGGGCGGCCACACCCGCTCCTGCCGTCGACGCTGCCGACGCGGCGACCGAGGGGGCCAGCCTCGCCGGGTCCGCCACGGAGGCATCCGTGGCCGATGCGCCCGTGGCCGATGCGCCCGCGGCCGATGCACCCGCGGCCGATGCACCCGCGGCCGATGCGCCCGTAGCCGACGCGCCCGTGGACGCCGAGGACGGCGGCTACGGCCTCGGGTCAGCCGCCCCGAACGAGGACGGATCCGGCCCGGAAGGCTTTCCGGTCAAGGGCAACGCGGACTCGATGATGTACCACGAGCCGGACGGGCAGTGGTACGACCAGACCATTGCCGAGGTCTGGTTCGAGACCCCGGAGGCCGCCGAGGCGGCCGGCTTCACGAAGGCCGGTGCATGACGCCGGTCAGACCCCGTGCGCAGCCGTCCTGACTGCGCTTCCCCGGCATGGGTGACACCCTCCGGCTGCGGGTCGACCTCGCCTACGACGGGACCGACTTCGCTGGCTGGGCCGCCCAGCCGGGACTGCGGACCGTCGAGGGGGTGCTCGCCGGGGCCCTGACGACGATCCTGCGGGCGCCGGCTCCCGTCCGGCTCACCGTCGCCGGTCGCACGGACGCGGGAGTGCACGCCCGTGGACAGGTCGCCCACGCGGACGTCGACCCGGCCGCCTGGGTGGGCCTGCCCGGACGGTCAGACCGGGCGCCTGCCGCGGCCGCGCGTGCCCGGCTCACCGGCATACTCCCCCCTGACGTCTCGGTGGCTCGCGTCGACGTGGCCCCTGCAGGGTTCGACGCCCGCTTCTCCGCAACCTCGCGCCGGTACCTGTACCGGCTCGCGGATGCCGTCGCCGTCATCGACCCGCTCCGTCGCCGGGACACCGTGCAGGTGGGGGCCAACCTCGACGTCGACGCGATGAACGCCGCCAGCCGGGCGCTGCTCGGCCTGCACGACTTCGCGGCCTTCTGCAGGAGGCGTGCGGGTGCGACGACGACCCGGACCCTGCTGGACTACTCGTGGGCCCGGCTCGACGACGGAGTCCTCGCGGGTAGCGTCGTCGCGGACGCCTTCTGCCACTCGATGGTGCGCTCCCTGGTCGGGGCCGT
>JBPCOG010000445.1:0-1549 GCA_051000455.1 Lapillicoccus sp.
GCACTGCCGCGGGCCGCTGGGCCGGCCGGCGCGCGCGCGAGTCGTCCAGGGCCGCGGTGTCGGCCCCGGCGCAGCTCTCGCAAGCGGCTAGCTGCTGGGGCCGGTCGGACCACGACCCGCCGAGCAGCGCCCGGAGCTGCTCGAGCAGCGGGAGCGAGGAGGCCGGGACGCGCTCTCGCAGCGCGTCGACACCCGGCAGCTCGGCGGTGGAGAAGTCCTGGAGCTCGCGTACCGCCTGCGTGTCCCCGGTCTCGGCGAACGACCGCAGCAGCAGCACCCGGCCGGCGCTCACCGAGTCAATGGCGGCGCTGAGCCCCACGTCGAGGGCCTCGGGGTCGGGGGTGCCCCGACCGACCATCTCGCGCGCGTCCCGGATGTGCTCCCGCCCCTGGGCGAGCAGGGTCATTCCCTTGTCGAAGTCGGATGTAGCGAGGCGGACCGCGGCGCTGTCGAGGATCTGCCGCACGGGGTACAGGACCGCGCCCGGCACGGCCCCTCGGGCCGCGACGCCGACGACCGCGCCGACGGCGAGGGCGGAGGCCGCGACACCCGCGATCGCCCGGGGCAGCCCGCGGCCCACGACGAACACGACGGGCTTGACCCGCTGCCCGGTGCGGCGCATCTCGACGGACCTCGCGGCACTCGTCCTGGCGGTGCTCGTCTGCTGGCGGCTCGACAGCGTTGCCGCCTCGGCCAGCAGGCGCTGACCGAGGGCGCTGACGAACGCCGGGTCCGGCGCGAAGCGCGCGGACAGACCCACCGTGCCGGCTCGTCGCGCCGTCGTGGCCAGGGCAGCGAACTGTGAGGCGTCGACGGACCCGCTCTCGAGGGCATCCTGGAGCAGGTCTGCGGTGCGCGTCATGAACGGCATACCCACTCCTCCCCGGCTCGCCCCGTCGGCAGGCGGCGCAGGTGGCCTTCGTGCACCTTTGTCCATGACAACGACCGGGGCGTCGGAAGGTCACGCGCTGCGCCCGAGCGGGCGTCCCGCCTAGGGCTGCTCATCGCCGAGCTCCCGGTGCAGGCTTCGCACCGCGCGCAGCTGCAGCTGCTTGACCGCGCCCTCGGACCTGCCGAGGACCTTGGCCGTCTCCGCGAGGGACAGCCCCTGGATGAAACGCAGGACGACGCACTCGGCCTGCTCGGGCTTGAGGCTGCGGACCGCGTCGATCAGCCGGGCGTCGCGCAGCCGCTCGAGCACCTCGTCCTCGGGCCCGTCGACGCCCTCGTCCGCGTCGAGCATGTCAGCGGTCGACACCTCGAGCCGGAAGCGGCTCGACTTGGCGTTGTCGGTGAGCAGGTTGCGCGCGATGGTGATGAACCAGGCGGCGATGTCGCGGCCCTGCCAGGTGAAGGTGTCGATCCGGCGCAGTGCCCGGATGAAGGTCTCGGAGGTGAGGTCCTCGGCGGTCGGGACGGACCCCACCCGCACGTAGATGTAGCGGTAGACGGTGTCGACGTAGCGCTCGTAGAGCAGCCCGAACGCCTCGGCGTCAGGGGTACGGGCGAGATCGCGCCAATGAGAGGACCGGTTGCGAGCCGCCGGGTG